>NZ_JBHXTL010000039.1:62718-70270 GCF_042677365.1 Kitasatospora sp. NPDC127116 | reverse complement strand
GACTGCAGCGCCTCCTCCGGCAACGAGAAGTTCGAGTGGACCGCCGACGGCCAGCTGCGCAACCCCGCCAGCAACCGCTGCCTGAACGTCGCCGGTGCCGGGCCGTGGAACAACGGCAACCCGGTCATCCTCTTCGACTGCAGCGCCTCCTCCGGCAACGAGAAGTTCGAGTGGACCGCCGACGGCCAGCTGCGCAACCCCGCCAGCAACCGCTGCCTCAACGTCTTCGGCGCCGGCCCGTGGGCCAACGGCACACCGATCGTCCTGTTCGACTGCAACAGCGACCCGAACGAGAAGTTCCAGCCCGTCGCCGACAACGAGATCCCCCACCCGGTCGGTCGGATCAAGAACCCTGCCAGCGACCGCTGCCTCAACATCTCGGGCGCCGGCCCGACCTGGCCGAACAGCACGCCGATCGTCCTGTTCGACTGCAACGGCGAGAACAACGAGCTGTTCCAGCTCACCGCCGACGGGCTGCTCTACAACTACGCCAGCAACCGCTGCCTGAACGTCGCCGGTGCCGGGCCGTGGAACAACGGCAACTCGATCATCCTCTTCGACTGCAGCGCCTCCTCCGGCAACGAGAAGTTCGAGTGGACCGCCGACGGCCAGCTGCGCAACCCCGCCAGCAACCGCTGCCTGAACGTCGCCGGCGGCGGCCCGGTCTGGAACAACAACACCCCGATCGTCCTGTGGGACTGCAACGGCGACCCGAACGAGAAGTTCCAGCTCATCGCCGTACAGGCCTGACCGCAGCTCCGGATCGACAGTGATGGGGTGGCCGTGGCCGGATGCCACGGCCACCTTCCGGTTTCGGCCGGCTCAGCCGCGAGCGGCTCGTGGAACGCGCCGTCGCCCCGCCGTCGGCGGCGAGGGTGCATGGCGGTCGAAGACGGCCTTCCAGCCGGGATCGTGGGCGGTGCCGGTGACCGCGATCGCATCCGCGGACGCGAGTGGTCCTGAAGTAGCAGATCCGGAGGGGCACTTCGGCGGGGGAGGCCGGTACCGGCGGTGGACGCGCCCGACCGTCGCGGTCGCCTACGGTCGCCCCGACGGCCCGCCGAGGCACCCCGGGAGAGACACCGTGATCCGCGCCGCCAGGACGGCCGCCGCTGTGGCGGCGCTGGTCATGACCCTCCTCACCGCGTCGGCCGCACCGGCACTCGGCGCCACCGCGCCGGCCGCCACCGCCGACCCGCTCGCCGCGCTGCGCGGCCAGCAGCCGCTCTGGCACCCCTGCGCGAGCGGCCCGGACGACACCGCCGGCGCCGACCTCGACGCCGCCGGCGCCCGCTGCACCGAGGTCACCGTCCCCCGCGACTACCGCCGTCCCGACGGACGGACGCTCGGCATCGCCCTCTCCCGGCTGCCCGCCACCGACCCCGCCCACCGGCTGGGCACCCTGTTCTACAACCCCGGCGGCCCCGGCGTCCCCGCCCGCGGGCTCGCCCTCGCCCTGCGGCAGGCCGCCCCCGCCCTCGGCGCCCGCTACGACATCGTCGGCATGGACCCGCGCTTCGTCGGCGCCAGCACCCCCCTCGACTGCGGCTGGCCGACGGCCGGCCCCGGCGCGGCCGGCCCCGACCGGCTGGGCTTCGACCGGGCCGCCGAGCTCGCCAAGGACCTCGCGGCCCGCTGCGCTCCGTACCGCGCCCTGCTGCCGCACGCCTCCACCCGCAACACCGCCCGGGACCTGGACCTGGTGCGCGCCGTCCTCGGCGAGCCGACGATCGCCTACCTCGGCTCGTCCTACGGGAGCTACCTCGGCGAGGTCTACCTCCAACTGTTCCCCGACCGGGTGGGGCGGGCGGTGCTCGACGCAGCCATGGACCCGGACCGCTTCGGTCCCGACCTGACCGCCACCCAGGGCCCCGCGATGGGGGCCGCGCTCACCGCCTGGGCCGCCTGGGCGGCCGGCCACGACGACCGCCACCACCTGGGCGCGACCACCGCCGAGGTGCTGGCCTCGGTCGAGCGGGTGCGCCTGGCCGCCGAACGCGCCCCGCTGGCGGTCGGCGCCCACCGGGTCGACGCCCGGGCGCTGCCGCAGGTGCTGTGGACGGTGTCGGCCGGCGACGACGACGCTGCCTACGAGGAGTTCTCCGCCCTGGCGCGCGTGCTGCTCGACGCCGCCGAGGGCCGGCCGGCCCGGCCGACCGCGCTGCTGGAGGCGGTGCTGACCGGCCTGGCGTCCCCCGACACCGGAGGCTACGCCGCCGCGCAGACCGCGATCATGTGCGCGGACCGCGTCGCCTCGCGCGACCCGCTCGCCTACTACCGCGACATCCAGGCCCACCGCGCCGACGAGCCGCTGTTCGGCCCGCTCACCCGCAACCTCACCCCCTGCACCTTCTGGCCCGCCGAGCCCGCGGAACCGCCCACCCGGGTGCGCAACGCCGTCCCGGTCCTGCTGGTCGGCGCCGACGGCGACCCGGCCGCCACCTACCCCGGCCAGCTCTCCGCCCACCGCGCCCTGACCGGCTCCCGGCTCGTGACCCTGCGCGGGGCCTTCCGCCACACCGTCTACGCGGGCCTGTTCGCCCCCCGCGACACCTGTGTGGATGCCGCCGTCGACCGCTACCTCCTCGACGGCGTCCTCCCCGCCCACGACGCCGACTGCCCGTCCCCCGTTCGTAGGAAGAACCGGCCTGGCGGCCCCCCCCTGGGCCCGCCCGGCCGGCTCCGCGTGGGCCGGTGCCGCCCGCCCCGACCGCTACCGGGCCGGGGCTCCGGAGACGACGCCGAGGGCATTCGACCCGCGTACCTTGACCTTGGTCCTGGTCAGCCGCGTGAGCGCGGCCGTGACGTCGGCGGCCTGAGCGTCGGTGAAGGCCGTCTTGAGGACGGTCGCGGCCACGGGCGCTCCGCCCGGCCTCTTCACCAGGATCGACCAGGCCAGGGGAGTGTCCGTGGCGCGGGTGACCGACGTCCACGGGAACCTCAGTTCCCCGGACGCCGTGCGGATGACGGCCTCCTGGTCGGTCAACGCGACCGATGTGGGGCCCGCCTGGCGCTGGGCGGCACGAGAAGCGACCTTCTTGGCGACCACGGTGATGTTCTGGACCTGGAGCAGGCAGGCGATGAGCGCGGCGATCGCGAAGAGGACACCGCCCGCTGCGAGGCAGAGCAGTGAGAGCAGCAACCAGGCGCCGGCGACCGCCCAGCGCACTGCCGGTGCGGGAAGGTTGGCTCTCACCGCGGCGGCGAGCTCCTCAGGTGCTGCGTCGTACTCCACCTGGACGTTCACGTTCGTTCCTTTGTTCGCGAGGGCACATCATGGCCGGGGCACCGTGCCCGGCACAAGCGCGATGCGCCGGCCCCGGACGGGACGCACACGACCAGAGCCGGGCCGGCTCCGAAACGGCGCTCACCACGGTCTTCGCGCACTGGGTCCACCTCGGGGTCCCGCCCCGGCCCGCCGTCGTCCCGGTGACTGCTGCGCTCCGCCGGTGATCTCCGAGCAGTGACGCAGCCCGCGGCGCCAACGGGATGCCCGCGGTCGCGGATCTACGCCGACCGGGTCCGCCGGCCCGGGGAACTCACCCTCAGGCCGAGCTGTTCGAGGGCGTCGAGTACCTCGATGAGGCCCGTCCGGTCGTCCTGGCCGCGGCGCATGGTGGTCAGGACGGTCGCGGCGGTACCGGACTCCTCGACGCTCTGCCACAGGGCCGGGGCGAGCACCGGGTGAGCGCTGACCTCGACCAGTACGTCTACGTCATGGCCCGTCAGCAGCTCGGCGGTGGAGTCGGCCAGCAGGACGGGCTGCCGCAGGTTCTGGGCGAAGTAGCCCGCGGTGGCCTGCCGCCAGTCGAGCGCCTGCCCCGTGACCGAGGAGATCATCGGGATCCGGCCGGGCCTGGGGGTGAGCTCACCTATGGCCCGTTCGAGGTCCGCCAGGATCGGATCGATCGCCGGGCTGTGGGCCGGCAGGTCGACTCGGACCATCGCGCACAGCACGTCCGCGGCCTGGAGCTCGGCGACGATGGCCTCCAGCTCGGACCGGTCACCGGCCAGCACGGTGGTCCGCGGGCCGTTCCGCGCGGCGACGGACACGCTCCCCCCAAGCCCTCGCAGGTGCTTCGAGAGGTCGACGGCCGAGAGCTCCACCACGGCCATGCCGCTGTGGGGGCCGGCCACGCGGCGTTGCTGGTCGCTGTAGTGGTGGACGAGCCGGACCGCGTCCGGCAGGTCGAGGATGCCGGCGATGACGCCGGCGGCGATCTCGCCGACGCTGTGACCCGTGACAGCGGCCGGCCGGACGCCCGCCTCCTCCAGCCAGCGGGCGATGCCCACTTGGACGGCGAAGACGATGGGTTGCATGACGCCGACGTCGTTCGTCCTGGCTTCGGGTTCGTCGAGGAAGAGCTCGTGGACGAGGGACCAGCCGGTGTGCCGGGCCAGCTCGCCGTCGCACTCCTCCAGGGCCGAGCGGAAGGCGGGTTCGGTGCGGAACAGGGTCCGCCCCATGCCGACCCACTGCTGGCCGTAGGGGGAGCAGACGAAGGCGATCCGGACGCCGTCCGCGGCGGCGGGCTCCGGCCCGGCGGACGGGCCGCTGGTCGGCTCATGGACGGCTGCCCCGCCGAGTTCGCTCAGCCGCAGACCCGGAGCGGCGGCCACGGCGTCGATCAGCTCGGTGAACTCCCGGGCCAGCCGCTCGGCCTCCGCGGGGACGAACAGGTCGAGGGCGTAGGTGAGGCTGCCGTCGATGCCGTCCGGCCTCCGCTGTTCGGTGAAGCCCTCGAACAGCTCGAAGCGGAGGTCGAAGCGGGTGATCCCCTCCGTCACCGGCTCGGCCCGGACCTCCAGGCCGGGAAGGCGGAGCTCGGCGCTCGCGTTGTTCTGGAATGCGAGCATCACCTGGATGAGCGGGTGCCACGCGGGGGAGCGCGGCGGGTTGATGGTCTGGACCACGTGGTCGAACGGCACCTCCTGGTGGGCGAAGGCCGCCAGGTCCGTGCTGCGCACCCGGAACAGCAGCTCCCGGAAGGTCGGGTCGCTGTCGGTCCTGGTGCGCAGCACCAGCGTATTGACGAAGAATCCGACCAGGTCGTCGAGGCCCTCGTCGGTGCGCCCGGCGGTGGGGATGCCGATGGCGATGTCGGTCCCGGCTCCGCGCCTGGTGAGCAGGGTCGCGAGGGCGGCCTGCACGACCATGAAGACGCTGGTGCCGGTCTCCCGCGCCAGCTGGTGCAGTGCCCGGTGGGTCGCCCGCGTGACGCGGAAGGGGACCCGACCGCCCCGGTGCGAGGGGGTGTCCGGACGCGGGGCCGCCACATCGATCCGTAGGCGGTCGGGCATTCCCGCCAACTCGCCCTCCCAGAAGGAGAGCTGGCGATTGACCAGGCTGTTGGGGTCCTCCGGGGCGCCCAGGAGATCGTCCTGCCAGAGCGTGTAGTCGACGTACTGGACCGGTAGTTCGGGCCGGGCCGGCTCCTGCCCGAGGCGGCGCGCGGCGTACGCGAGTGCCAGATCGCGGTTCAGGGGGAGCAGCGACCATCCGTCGCAGGCGATGTGATGGACGGTCAGGAGCAGGACGTGTTCGTCCGCGGAGAGCCGGAACAGCCGGGCCCGCAGTGCCGTCTCGGCGGTGAGGTCGAAGGCGTGACCGGCCGCAGCGCTCAGCGCTTCGGACAGGCCCGCCTCGGTGACGCCGACGACCGGCAGCTCGACCGGGGCCTCGTCCGGGTCCAGGACGACCTGCTGGGGTCGGCCGTCCCAGTCCGGGTAGGCGGTGCGCAGACTCTCGTGCCGGGTGACCAGGTCGTCGAGGGCGAGTCGCAGGGCGGACAGGTCGAGGTCGCCGCGCAGCCGGTAGGCCATCGGCATGTTGTAGTGCCCGGCCGCGCCGTGCAGGCGGTTCAGGAACCAGAGGCGCCGCTGGGTCTGCGAGAGCGGGATCTCCGCCGGACGGCCCCGGGGGCGCAGCGGCGGGCGTCGGCTGCCGGAGCCCTGCTCCAGGTGCTCGGCGAGTTGGGCGACGGTCGGGGCCTCGAAGATCGTCCGGACCGGGACCTCCACGTCCAGAGCGGCCCGGACGCGACCGGCGAGCCGGGTGGCCAGCAGGGAGTGGCCGCCCAACTCGAAGAAGGAGTCGTCGATGGTGACCCGGTCGAGCCCGAGCACCTGGGCGAACACCGCGCAGAGGATCTCCTCCCGTTGGCCTCGCGGGGCGCGGCCCTCCTTCTCGCTCATGGTCAGCTCCCGCTGACGGCGGTGCGGACCTGGGCGGGCCACGCCGCGGTGTCGAGGCCGTACTGGCAGAGGAAGGCGTAGACGAGCCGCTCCAGGCCGAATCCGACGCAGCCGCTCCGGGCCGGGCCGTTCGCACCGTGGTCGATGCCGAAAGCCTTGCCGAAGAGGTCGTCGTGGAAGTTGAAGGAGCCGACGGCGATCGTCCTCCCGGGCGCGACGTGGAGCCGCAGCTCGTACTTGAGCTCCATCAGCCGCTGGGACCAGATCCGCTCGGAGGTGTCCGCGCCGCAGAAGAACGGATCGTTGCCCACCTCGCAGAAGCCGCTCAGGCCGAGCTCCTCGACGAAGACGAAGACCTTCCGCATGAAGCGCTCACGGGAGTCCAGCACGTCTTCCCGGGAGCCCATGAAGACCATCTCCCGGATGGTGAAGTCCCAGAGCCGCTCCAGGCTGGTGGCGTATGCCGCCTCGAAGCGGAACGACTTGCCGCGCGAGGTGACCACGTGGAGCCGGCCCGCCTCCAGTGTGCGGTCGCTGTACTGGTTGAAGGTGTGGTAGCACATCGTGGGCGGCAGGCAGTAGTCGACGTTGCCGCAGGAGTCCAGCACCGCGGAGTCGATGCCGGTGACGGCCTGCCGCTCCTGGAAGGCGCGGTAGACGTCCAGGTCGTTGCGCAGCCTGGTGACGAACATCAGGTGCTGCGGGAAGGCCTTGAAGTAGCCCGCCGTCTCCAGCGCCTTCGTTCTGATCAGAGTCGGGTAACGGTACTCCCGGACTTCGTGGTCCTCGGCCAGCAGGTCACAGACGGCCCGGTCGAAGTAGCTGAAGAGGGAGAGCAGCGGCTCGCCGACGGCGACCTGACCCTCACCGACCTCCGTCACCGCGCCGGTCCCGGAGAGGAGTTCGAAGACGTCCTGGTGCGGGGTGCGCTGGTGCGGCGAGGTCCAGACGGCCTTGGCCGGCGTCACCCACTGCCTCCGGACGTCGTTGTCCACCATGGAGTTGACCTTCTCGGTCAGGGCGTCGTGCGGGAGCGGTTGCCCGGAGCGCAGTGTCACGGAGCGCACCTCGTCGCCCTCCACGGGCACCACGAAGCCGGTGATCTCGGGCGACACGAAGAAGAGTCGGCGCTCGATCTCGGCGGCCAGCGCTCCGGGAATCGGGCTGCGAAGGTCGATGCGGGTGAGGACCTCGTCGGGGTGCGTCATCGTGGTTCTTTCCTCGCCGGTGGGAGAACGGTCGAACGGGCCGGGGCGGGGGGGGGGGGGGGGCCCGCGGGGGGGATTGGGGGCCCGGGCTAAGGCCCCGGGACCCGCCCGCGCCCGATCACAAGGCGCACGACCCGCAGCCCGGGCGA
>NZ_JBHXTL010000039.1:0-62708 GCF_042677365.1 Kitasatospora sp. NPDC127116 | reverse complement strand
GTGTTATGGTTGTGGGGGGTTTGGACTGGGGGGGGGGGCGTGATTGTGGTTTTTGCCGGGCGGGTGTGAGACGGGCCCAGGGGGGGGGGGCGGGGCGGCGGGGCCGCCGCGCGTCCGTAGGTGGGACCAGGGACTAGGCCGCCGTAGCCGTCCGCGACGTGACCAGGCGGACGAGACCGTCGACCGTGCGGAAGTTGTCGAAGTCCATGTCCGCCGGGCCGAGGGTCAGGGCGAAGTCCTTCTCCACGAAGAGCGCGAGCTGCATCGCGAAGAGGGAGTTGACGTAGCCGAGGGCGAAGAAGTCGTCGTTGTCGGCGAGCGGCTGGCCGGCCAGGTGCGGGGCGAGGAACTCGCGGACCCGGGCGCGCACGTCGTTGTTCGTCATATCAGGTTTCTCCTTGGGTAGTTCGAGGATCAGTAGGTGTAGAAGCCCTGGCCGGTCTTGCGGCCCAGGAGTCGTGCGTCGACCATCTTCTGGAGCAGGGGCGCAGGGCGGTACTTACTGTCCTTGTAGCTCTCGTACATGACCGTGATCGAGTTCAGGATCGTGTCGAGGCCGATCAGGTCGCCGGTCTCCAGGGGCCCCATCTTGTGGCCGAAGCAGCCGCGGAACATCTTGTCGACGTCCTCGGCCGAGGCGATCTGGTCCTGGACGCAGAAGACGGCCTCGTTGATGGTCACCATGAGGACCCGGTTGGTGATGAAGCCGGGGGCGTCCTGGACGACGATGCCCTCCTTGCCCATGTCCGACAGCAGCCCGAGCGCGGTGTTCAGCGTCTCCTCGCTGGTGAAGTGGCCGCTGACAACCTCGACGGTGTCCATCATCGGGACGGGGTTCATGAAGTGCAGCCCGAGGATCTCGGCCGGTCGCCCGGTGACCGAGCCCACCCGGGTGATCGGCACGGCCGAGGTGTTCACGCCGAAGATCACTCCGGGGCGGCAGATGGTGTCGATCTGCTCGTAGACCGTGCGCTTGATGTCCCAGTCCTCGGTGACGTTCTCGACCACGAAGTCGGCGTCGGCCAGCGAGGTGAGCTCGGTGCCGGTGGTGATCCGGGCGAGGACGGTCTTGGGGTCCTCCTTCAGCGGCTTGCCGAGCAGCATCGGCTGGACCAGCAGGTCACGGCCGATCTGGGCCACCGCGCTGTCGAGCTGAGCCAGTGAGATGTCCACGAGGATCACCTCGAACCCGGACTCCGCGAAGGACTGGGCGACGCCGCGGCCGATCGTGCCGGCGCCGATCACGCCTACGGTTCGGATGCTCACGGGGATACCACCTTTGCGGGATAGAAGGGGGGAGTGGGGGTGCCTGGTCAGGCCTGGGCGTCCCTGGTGTCCAGGTGGTCGGCGAGATCCGCGATCGTGACATAGCGGAACAGGTCGACCATGGAGACCCGGATGTCCATGATCTTCTGGATGCTCTGGGCGATCCGGAGTGCGGCCAGCGAGTCCACCCCGAGCGCGAACGAGGTGTCACGCACGTTGAGTTCGGTGAGATCGAGCTCGCGGGCCCAGATCCGGGCGAGCGCGCGCTCGGTGTCGCTGAACTCGCCGCTCTCCTTGCCGAAGAGCTTCGGCTCGCCGTCGGACGGCGTGCCGTCCGGCGGCGCGGCGGATTCGCCGGCACTGCTGCGGGCCGCGGCGATGGCCTGCCGGATCGGGACGGCCAGCACCAGCGGCGCGCGACGCAGCAGCTCCGCGAGCTCGCCGGACCCGCCCAGCTTGCGGTAGTTGACCTCGCCGACGATCACCGGGGTGCAGGCCGAGGCGAGGATCTCCTCGAAGCTGCTGAGACCGTCCTCGACCGACACCGACCGGAAGAAGCCCTGGTCCTGCTGGACTCCGTGGTCGAAGGCCATGCCGGTTTCCAGCCAGTCGCTCCAGTCGACCGTCACCGTCCACCGGCCGCGCGCGGAGCGCTGCTCGGCGAACTGCTCCAAGTAGCTGTTGGCGGCCGTGTAGTCGCCTTGTCCGGCCGCACCGAAGATCGCCACCGTGGAACCGAAGTTGACCATGCAATCCGGCGGATCGTCCTGGGTGACGAGGTCCAGCACGGTGGCGCCGAGCACCTTGGGGTTCAGAGTACGACGGAAGGTCTCCGCGTCCTTGCGGAAGAGGAAGCCGTCCCCGGCCACACCGGCCGCGTGGACGACGCAGCCGATCGCGCCGAGATCGGCGCGGATCTTCGCGACGACTCCCTCCATGACCGCCAGGTCGGTGACGTCACCGGAGTAACTGCGAACTTCGGCGCCGTTCCGCTCCAGTTCACGCAGTGCCTCGATCTGCCCGCGCAGCTTGGCGTCGGTGACCTCGTCCCACCGCTCGCGCGGCGGCAGTTCGGTGCGGTTGACCAGGGCCAGCCGTGCACCCGGCCCCGAGCGGCTCAGATGGCGGGCCACCGCGAGTCCGAGTCCGCCCAGACCGCCGGTGATGAGGTACACCCCGTCCGGGCGGACCGGCGCGGACCTCGGCTGCTCCCGCAGGTGCACCGGTGCGAGCTCCGCGACGTACCGGTGCCCGTCGCGCAGCGCGACGGTGGCGGGTGTCCGGGCTCCGAGCAGTTCGGCACAGACGGCCTCGGCGCCGGTGTCGCCGGCGATGTCGAGGCAGAACACCTCGGTGTCCCTGTACTCCTGGCCGATCACCTTCGCCAGGCCGAAGAGCGTCGCGTGGACCGGGGCCGTCGCCGGCTCGGTGCCGGTCACCCGTGCCACCGAGGGGGCGACCACGCTCAACCCGGCCGGGGCCACGCCGCGCTCGGAGAGGCAGCGGGCCAAGTGGAACAGGCTGTGGACGCCGTGGCCGAGCCTGGCCTCCAGGAGCGACAGATCCTGCTGGACGCCGTCGTCGGCAGGGGCCGCGACGTGCACGACCTCGTCCGGGAGCTCCGCACCGAGTGCGTCCAGCAGCCGACCGAAACCCTCCGGGGTGGGCGGCACTTCGTACCGGTCCGGAACCGTCTGCTGCCACCGGTCTGCGAGTACCGCCTCGGCGACGCCGACGCCGCGCGCACGCAGTGCGGCACTCAGCTCGGCGCCGATACCGCCCTGCTCGCCGATCACCAGGACCCGGGCGGGCAGGGCCCGGCGCTCCTCGGGTGCCGGTGCCGGGACCCATCGGAGAGTGTGATGACGGGTGTGCGGGCGCAGCTGCGCGACCGTGCGCTTGGCGTCGGCGACGCGCTTCACGGTGAAGCCGCGGATCTCGGCGGCGGTGGCCCCCGACTCGTCGCAGATCACCACGTCGACCTTGCGGAACTCGGCGTTGTTCGCATAGCCCGGATGCGGTTGGACGAAGCTCAGGCCGCGAGCGGGCAGCGGGCCGTGCAGGAGCAGCGAGTCGTAGCCGACCGGGAGGAAGAAGTCCCTGTCGCCGAGGGCGAGTCGACGGTCGTCGGGAGTCTCCAGGACGGCGAAGCCACTGAAGCCGGTGGCCTGATCGAGCAGGGTCGGGTGCAGGAGGTGGTCCTGGCACTCGGCCCGGTACTGCTCGGGCAGGTCGAGTACGCCGAGGGCGGCCCGGACGCCGAGGTGCACGGTCGGGAGGCTGCTCCGCCAGCGATCGCCGAACTCCATCACCTTGTGCTCGGTCTGCCGCCGGGCGATGTCCACGCTCTCCAGTGAGCAGAGCTCGCGCAGAGCTGCCGGATCCTGCAGCGGCGCGGGGGCGGTGTGCGGCTCGACACTCACCACGCCCTGGACGTGCACCGTCCAGTGGTCGCTCGCCGGGTCGTGACTGGCGACGGTGAACTCGGCCCGCAGGTCGTCGATTTCCCGGACGGTCGTGTGTGCGGTACGTGGGGCCCCTTCCTGCACCAGCAGCGGGACGAGGAAGGTGACGTCGCACAGCTCGGTGACCGGCCGGCCGAAGTGCAGGGAGGCGGCGGCGCGGGCCATCTCCAGGTAAGTGGTTCCGGGGACGATCGCCTCTCCGAGCAGCTTGTGCTCGGAGAGCACCCAGTGCAGCTCCAGCGAGAACTCGGTGAGGAAGACGGACTGGCCCATCGACCGGAGCAGGACCTGGTCCAGCAACGGGTGCGGGCCGGGCGTGCGCTGGACCGCCGCCTGCGGGATCCGGGGCTCCAGCCAGTAGCGCTTGCGCTGGAAGGGGTAGGTGGGGAGGGGGATGCGGCGGCGCTGCTGCTGGGCGAAGTAGGCGGCCCAGCTGGGCCGGGCGCCGGTGAGCCAGAGGCTGCCGAGGGTGCGCTGGATGATCTCGGTGGCGGTACGGCGGTCGCGCTTGTGGGGGAGCGAGGCGAGAGCCGTGGCCTCGATGCCCGCACTGGTGAGGATGCGCCGGGCGAGGCTGCTGAACGTCTGGCCGGGGCCGACTTCGAGCAGGGTGGTGCCCGGTTCGGTGGTGGTGGTGCGGATGCCGGTGGCGTATTCGACGGTGGCGCGGATGTGGTGGCCCCAGTAGGCGGGGTCGGTGGCCTGCTGGTCGGTGATCCAGGTGCCGGTGGTGTTGGAGACGAAGGGGGTGTTCGGTGCCTGGCGGGGCACTCCTGCGACGGCGGTGGTGAATTCCGTGATCACCGGTTCCATGAGGGGGGAGTGGAAGGCGTGGGAGGCGGTGACGGGTTGGGTGGGCCAGCCGTGTTCTTCGGCGAGGGTGGTGAAGGCCTGGATGGCGTCGTGGGGGCCGGAGACGACGCAGTCGCGGGGGCCGTTGTGGGCGGCGAGCGAGAGGCCGTGGGGCAGGGCGGCTTCGACGGTGGAGCGGTCGGCCATCACGTTGAGCATGGCGCCGGGGGCCTGGGCCTGCATGAGGCGGCCGCGCAGGGCGACGAGGTGGAGGGCGTCGGGGAGGGTGAAGACGCCCGCGACGCAGGCGGCGACCCACTCGCCGAGGCTGTGGCCGAGCATGGCGGTGGGGGTGATGCCCCAGGACTGCCAGAGCCGGGTGAGGGCGTACTCGACGACGAAGAGGGCGGGTTGGGCCCACTGAGTCCGGTCGAGTCGGGGGTCCTCGGTGAAGATCACCTCGCGGATGTCCTCGCCGAGCTGCGGCCTGAGCAGCTCGGCGCACTCGTCGACGCAGGCGCGGAAGACGGCTTCCTGCTCGTACAGGTCACGGGCCATGCCGGAGTGCTGGGAGCCCTGGCCGCTGAAGACGAACACCAGCGGTGTGGCGCCGCCCGCGACGTGACCGGTGACGACGTTGGCCGGGTCCCGTGCCTCCAGAGCGGCCGCGACGGCTTCGGCGGAAGAGCCGGTGACGGTGCGGCGGTGGGGGAAGGTGCGGCGGCCGGTGGCCAAGGTGTGGGCGGCGTCGGCGAGGTTGGGGCTCTCGCGGCGCAGGTGGGCGGCCAGTCGGTCGGTGGCTTCTTCGAGTGCCTGCGGGGTGCGGGCGGAGAGGATGAGTGTTTCGGTGGGGCGTGTGCCGGCGGGGGAGGCTTCGACGGCCGGGGCTTCTTCGAGGATGAGGTGGGCGTTGCTGCCGCCGAAGCCGAAGGCGCTGATCCCGGCGCGGCGGACGCGGCCGTCGGTGCGTGGCCATGGGCCGGGCTCGGCCTGGACCCGGAAGGGGCTGTTGGCGAAGTCGATGTCGGGGTTGCCGCGGGTGTAGTTCAGCGAGGCGGGGAGGAGTTCCTGCTTGAGCGCGAGTGTGGTCTTGAGCAGGCCCGCGATGCCGGCGGCGGCGTCGAGGTGGCCGATGTTGCCCTTGACCGAGCCGAGGGCCCAGGACCCGGTGTCGCCGAACGCCCGCGACAGCGCCTGCACCTCGATCGAGTCACCGATCACGGTGCCGCTGCCGTGCGCCTCGACGTAGTCGATGTCCTCGGGGTCGACCTCCGCGACGGTCAGCGCCTCCGTGATCACCTCGGCCTGACCGCCGACGGTCGGGGCGGTGAAGCTCGCCTTGACCCCACCGTCGTTGTTGATCGCCGATCCCTTGATCACGGCGTGGACGGTGTCGCCGTCGGCCAGCGCGTCCTCCAGCCGCTTCAGCGCGACCACGCCGACACCGTTGCCGAAGACCGTGCCCCGGGCGTCCGCGTCGAACGGGCGGATGTGTCCGTCCGGGGAGAGGAAGGCCCCCTCCTGGTAGGGGTAGCCGGTGTTCTCCTGCACCTTGTAGGAGACCGCACCCGAAAGGGCCATGTCGCACTCGTAGTTGAGCAGGCTCTGGCAGGCGGCGTGCAGCGCCACCAGCGAGCTGGAGCAGGCGGTCTGGACCGGGAAGCTCGGCCCCCGCAGGTCGAGCTTGTACGACACCCGGCTGGTCAGGAAGGCGAGTTCGAAGCCCAGGCCGACGTTCTCACCCTTGATCGCCTCGCCCTGCTCCAGGTTGCCGAGAATGTTCCCGAGGTAGGCGGTGGTACTGGCGCCGCCGAAAACGCCGGTTCTGCCCTCGTACCGGGCGGCGTCGTATCCGGCGTGCTCCAGCGCCTCCCAGGCCGTCTCCAGGAAGAGCCGGTGCTGCGGGTCCATGATCTTCGCCTCGCGGGCGGTGTACCCGAAGAACTCCGCATCGAACAGGCTGATGCCCTCGAACCTGGGTGCGGCCTTGACGTAGTGGGGCCGGCCGAAGACCTCGGGCGGCACCCCGGCCGCCGTCAGCTCCTCGTCGGTGAGGGCGACGATCGACTCGACGCCGTCGCGCAGGTTCGACCAGAACTCGGTCAGGTCCCCCGCGCCGGGGAAGCGTCCCGCCATCCCGATGATCGCGACGCCGTCCCGTTCCGGGAGATCCGTGAACTCATTGGTCATCATTCGCCCCTTGCTGTCCGACGCCGTTGCTGGTGCTGACGCCGGCGCTGCTGCATCTTCTCTCTGCGTTCCTCAAGTGCCTTGAGGTTGCTGCCCGTTGTCTGCTGCAGGGGCTGCTCGGCCAGGCCGGCCAGGTGTGCCGCCGTCAACCCCTCGTACAGGTCGCCGAGGGCGAGCTTCGTGCCCAGCCGGGTGTTGATGGTGCTCACCAGCTGGATCGCGATCAGGGAGTTGCCGCCCAGATCGAAGAAACTGTCCTGGATGCCGACCGTCTCGATGCCCAGCAGCTCCTGCCACAGCTCGCAGATCGCGCGCTCGGTGTCGCCGCGCGGTGCCACGAACTCGGTGAGGATGTCCGGGCGTTCGTGCGCGGCGCTACGGGGCTCCGCGGTGTCGCCCTGCTCCAGCGAGAAGGCGTTCTCGAACAGCGCCGAGAGCTCGGCGGGCGACACGATGACCTGCGACTCCGAGACGCCGGCCAGGATCGTGTCGAGGGCCCGCAGCCCTTCGGCGGGCGACATGGCGCGCTCGTCCACCTGCTCGACGCCGGACGGCGCGGCGGTACCGACCGCCATGCCGATCTCCCGCCACGGACCCCAGTCGATCGAGATCACCCGCCGAGTGCGCCCCCGGTCCTGGGCGAAGGCGTCGAGGAAGCAGTTGGCGGCGCAGTAGTCGACCTGGCCGACACTGCCGATGTTCGCGCCGTTCGAGCCGAACAGGACCAGGAAGTCCAGCTCCTGGTCCGCCAGCACCTCCTCCAGCACCAGGGTGCCGTGCACCTTCGGGAGCAGGACCTCGGCGGCCGCCCGGAGGTCCTTGAGCTGGATCAGGCCGCCACCGGCGACGCCCGCCGTGTGGAAGGCGCCGTGGATGGCCCCCCACCGCTGGGTGGTCCGCCGGACGGCCTCGCTCATCGCCGCCCGGTCGCTCACGTCGGCCTGGAACACCAGGAGCTCCGCACCCGCGTCCCGCAGGCGGACCAACTCCCTTACGGTGTCAGCGAGTCGGCCCTTTCCCGGGTTGCCGGCGAGCCAGGAGTCCCACTGTGCGGCGTCGGGCAGCCGGGTGCGCGCGGTGAGCGCGATCCTCGCCCCCGCTGCCGCGAGGTGCCCGGCCAGGGCCAGGCCCAGGCCGCCGGTGCCGCCGGTGACCAGGTAGACACCGTCCTTGCGCACCACCGGCGACTCGTCGCGTCGGGGCAGCGGCTGCGGCAGGTAGTGCTGGGACCAGCGGTGCCCTCCTCGGTGCGCCACCGTCTCCGTGCCGGGCTCCGACGCTGCTGCCAACTCGGCCATCAGCTTGCCCAGTTGGGCCTGGGTGGGCGCTTCCTGGCAGTCGAGGTCGACGCTGCGGCAGGTGGTGCCCGGCAGCTCGCGGGGCAGCACGCGGCACGGGCCCAGCAGGGTGGCCTTCAGCGGCGAGAGCGGCTCGGCGCCGGTGACGTTGTGCACGCCGTTGCTGAGCACCCAGATCCGGCGCGGCTCGCCGTCCGGGTGCCGGACGAGGGCCTGGGCGAGGCGGATCAGACTCTCGAAACCGTGCTGGAGGCTGCCCTCCTCGCCCGGCGCGGTGACGCTCCAGCCGTGCACGATGTGGGTGGGCACACCGGCAGGGCCGTTCCGCAGGGTGCTGATCAGCCGCTCGTAGTCGGAGCTGTCGGCCGGGTCGATGGCGTAGCGGTTGTCTCCCCGGTCGGACCAGGCGCCGGCCGCCGCCACCACGGTGACGGTGGCACCGGCGGCCCGCAGCTGCTCGGTCACCGCCTCGCCCACACCCAGGCCGTCGGCGAAGACCAGCCAGTGCCGGGTGCGGTCCGGCCGCTCCCCGGCCGGGAGAGGCGCCCGCTGCCAGGACGGGGCGTAGAACCACTGCGTGATGTCGTCGCGGCGCGCCGCGGCACGACCGGTGGCCCGGGCCGTCGTGGCCTGTCGGTCGAGCCAGTAGCGCTTGTGTTGGAAGGGGTAGGTGGGGAGGGGGATGCGGCGGCGTTGTTGGTGGGAGTGGTAGGTGGTCCAGTCGGGTGTGGTGGTGCCGGTGAGCCAGAGGGTGGTGAGGGCGCGTTGGACGGTTTCGGAGGGGGTGCGGGGGTCGCGTTTGTGGGGGAGTGAGGCGAGGGTGGTGGCTTGGGTGGCGGTGTTGGTGAGGATGCGGCGGGCGAGGCTGGTGAGGGTCTGGCCGGGGCCGATTTCGAGGAGGGTGGTGCCCGGTTCGGTGGTGGTGGTGCGGATGCCGGTGGCGTATTCGACGGTGGCGCGGATGTGGTGGCCCCAGTAGGCGGGGTCGGTGGCCTGCTGGTCGGTGATCCAGGTGCCGGTGAGGTTGGAGACGAAGGGGGTGCTCGGTGCCTGGCGGGGCACTCCTGCGACGGCGGTGGTGAATTCCGTGATCACCGGTTCCATGAGGGGGGAGTGGAAGGCGTGGGAGGTGGTGACGGGTTGGGTGGGCCAGCCGTGTTCTTCGGCGAGGGTGGTGAAGGCCCGGATGGCGTCGTGGGGGCCGGAGACGACGCAGTCGCGGGGGCCGTTGTGGGCGGCGAGGGAGAGGCCGTGGGGTAGGGCGGCTTCGACGGTGGTGCGGTCGGCCATGACGTTGAGCATGGCGCCGGGGGGCTGGGCCTGCATGAGGCGGCCGCGCAGGGCGACGAGGTGGAGGGCGTCGGGGAGGGTGAAGACGCCCGCGAGGCAGGCGGCGACCCACTCGCCGAGGCTGTGGCCGAGCATGGCGGTGGGGGTGATGCCCCAGGAGTGCCAGAGCCGGGTGAGGGCGTACTCGACGACGAAGAGGGCGGGTTGGGCCCACTGGGTCCGGTCGAGTCGGGGGTCCTGGGTGAAGATCACCTCGCGGATGTCCTCGCCGAGGTGTGGTGCGAGGAGTTCGGCGCATTCGTCGACGCAGGCGCGGAAGGCGGGCTCGTGCTGGTAGAGGTCGTGGGCCATGCCGGGGTGCTGGGAGCCCTGACCGCTGAACAGGAAGACCAGTGGCGCGGTTTCGCGGGTGGTGTGGCTGGTGGTGACGTGGGCGGGGTCGCGGGTCTCCAGGGCGGTGGCGATGGTGTCGGGGGTGGTGCCGGTGACGGTGCGGCGGTGGGGGAAGGTGCGGCGGCCGGTGGCCAGGGTGTGGGCGGCGTCGGCGAGGTTGGGCTGTTCGCGGCGCAGGTGGGCGGCCAGCCGGTCGGTGGCCTGTTCGAGCGCCGCCGGGGTTCGGGCGGAGAGGATGAGTGTTTCGGTGGGGCGTGTGCCGGCCGGGGAGGCTTCGACGGCCGGAGCCTCTTCGAGGATGAGGTGGGCGTTGCTGCCGCCGAAGCCGAAGGCGCTGATCCCGGCGCGGCGGACGCGGCCGTCGGTGCGTGGCCATGGGCCGGGCTCGGCCTGGACCCGGAAGGGGCTGTTGGCGAAGTCGATGTCGGGGTTGCCGCGGGTGTAGTTCAGCGAGGCGGGGAGGAGTTCGTGCTTGAGTGCGAGTGTGGTCTTGAGCAGGCCCGCGATGCCGGCGGCGGCGTCGAGGTGGCCGATGTTGCCCTTGACCGAGCCGAGGGCCCAGGACCCGGTGTCGCCGAACGCCCGCGACAGCGCCTGCACCTCGATCGGGTCGCCCAGCGAGGTGCCCGTGCCGTGCGCCTCGATGTAGTCGATGTCCGTGGGTGCGAGGCCCGCGCCGGCGAGCGCGGCGGAGATGACCGCGGCCTGGCCGGTGACGCTCGGCGCGGTGAAACCGACCTTCACCGCGCCGTCGTTGTTGATCGCCGAACCCCTGATCACGGCGTGGACGGTGTCGCCGTCGGCCAGCGCGTCCTCCAGCCGCTTCAGCGCGACCAGACCGACACCCGTCCCGAAGACCGTGCCCCGGGCGTCCGCGTCGAACGGGCGGACGTGCCCGTCGGGGGACACGAAGGACCCGTCCTGGTGCAGGTAGCCGGTGCCCGGGTTCGGGTCGACGTGGACGCCACCCGCCAGGGCGAGGTCGCACTCCCCGGCGAGCAGGCTCCGGCAGGCGGTGTGGGCGGCGACCAGCGCGGTCGAGCAGGCGGCGCGCAGCGAGACCGCGGGGCCCTTCAGGTCCAGCTTGTACGACACCCGGGAGGCCAGGAAGGCGAGTTCGTTGGCCACCAGGATCTGGGTCCGGCCCAGGGTTTCCACGATCTGCTGGTGCGAGTAGACGTGCTGGACGTAGCGGTTGGCCCCCGCGCCGCCGAAGACACCGATGCTGCCCTCGTACCGGGCGGCGTCGTAGCCGGCGTGCTCCAGCGCCGCCCAGGCCGTCTCCAGGAAGAGCCGGTGCTGCGGGTCCATCACCTCGGCCTCGCGGGCGGTGTACCCGAAGAACTCCGCATCGAACAGGTCGCTGCCGGCGAAGGCGGGCGCGGCCTTGACGTAGTTCGGCTGCCCGAAGACTTCGGGTGGCACCCCGGCCGCCGTCAGCTCCTCGTCGGTCAGGGCGACGATCGACTCGACGCCGTCGCGCAGGTTCGACCAGTACTCGGTCAGGTCCTCCGCGCCGGGTAAGCGTCCCGCCATCCCGATGATCGCGACACCACCGCGCGCCGTCATCACCGCGCCGCCCGGAGGTTGTCGACGAGCGCGCCGAGGGTGCGCACGGTGGGGCCCTCGTAGACGATGGTCAGCGGTACGGCCACCGCCAGTTTCTGACGCAGTCGGTGGACGACCTGCAGGCCGAGCAGTGAACTGCCGCCCAGTTCGAAGAAGTTGTCCTGCACGCCGACGCTCTCCAGGCCGAGCAGCTCCTGCCAGATCTCCGCCACCCGGTGTTCGGTCTCGCCGTTCGGGGCGACGAACGGGTTGCGCAGGTTGGGGCGCTCGTGCCGTGCGGCCGGGGCCGGCGCCTCGGCCACCGGGTCGGCCCACAGTTCCTGACGCAGCGTCAGATCACCGGTGGAAGTGATGATCTGCGCTTGGGGCACCGCGTCGAGCAGGGCGTCGAACACCTGTCGGCCCTCGGCCGGGGTGAGTGCCAACTCTCGTACCGCAGCGCCGAGTTCGGAATTCGCCCGGTCCTCCTGGGAGAAGTGCCAGGCCTCCCAGTTGACGCTGGTCCAGGGCAGGGAGGCGCTGTGGTGCCGCTGGGCGAAGGCGTCGAGCGCGGCGTTCGCGGCGGCGTACGCCCCGAAGCCGAGTCCGCCGAGCAGCGAGGCGATCGAGGAGCAGATGACGGCGAAGTCCACCTGCTGGTCGGCCAGCACCTCGTGCAGCACCTGCGTGCCGTAGAGCTTGGGGCCGAAGTGCCAGGAGGCCTCCTCCGCACCCAGGACCGCGACCTCCCGGTGGGCCGCCGTGCCGGTGGTGCCGGCACAGTGCAGCACGCCGTCGATCGGGCCGAACTCCCGCAGGACGCGCTCCTTCAGGGCGAGCATGGCCGTGCGGTCGGAGACGTCCGTGGCGGTCACCAGCACCTCGGAGCCGAGCGCCTCGATCTCCTGGACGGCCCGGATCGCGGACCGGACCGCTTCCGGGTGCTGCGGATCGGCCCAGCTCTCCCGGGGCGGCAGACCCGTCCGTCCGAGCAGCACCAGGCGCACCTCGGCCCGGTCGGCGAGGGCACGGGCCATCAGCAGGCCGATCTTCCCGAGGCCGCCGGTGACCAGGTACACCCCGCCGGGGCGAACCGGGGACCCACCCCGCGGGCGCGGCGCGCCGGTCACGTACGTCGGCGCCCAGCGGTGCCGACCGCGCAGCGCGATGGTGCGCTCGGCGGGCGGGGCGGCGAGCTCGGCCAGCAGCCGGTCGACCAGCCCGGGTACGGCCTGCGGGCCTTCGGGGCGGAGGTCGAAGTGGACGCAGCTGAGCGAGGGGTACTCCTGCGGCAGCACCTTGCACAGGCCCTGGACGGTGGCCTTCGGCGGGCAGAGCGGCTCGTCCCCGAGGACGGCGTGCACCTCGGAGGACAGCACGTCCCAGCGCTGCTGCCGCGTCATCAGCTCGGCCTCGGTGGCCTGGACCCAGTGGACCAGGCTGTCGAAGGAGCGGTGCAGCAGGGCCCGGACGTCCTCGGGCGCCGTGGCCCGGTCGGCGTCGTCGCCGACGCTCCAGCAGTGCACCACCCGACCGGGCAGCGGCCCCTCGGCGCGCAGCGCCTCGGCGAGTCGCTCGAAGTGCTCCGGCCGGGCGGGGTCGAGGACGTACTCACGCTCGTCCTTGCGGTGCCACTCGGCTCCCCGTGAGACCGTGCGCACGGTGGCGCCGAGACCTTCGAGGCGGTCGGCGAGGTGGTGGCCGACACCGGTCTCGTCCGCGAACACGAGCCAGCGCTCGTCGGCCAGGCCGACCTCGGCGGGCTGCGGTGCGCCGGCCAGCCGCTGCCAGGACGGCGTGCAGAACCACTGGGGCAGGTCGCCGCGCCGCTGCTGGGCCGAGCCGCTGCCGGGCTGGGCGGTGCCGGGTTCGAGCCAGTAGGTGCGCCGCTCGAAGGGGTAGGAGGGGAGCGGGACCCGCCGGGCGCCGGCCGTGGCCGGGAAGGGGCGCTCCCGGCCGGCGAGCCAGAGGCGTCCGGCGGCCCGCAGGAGCGCGGTGCGGTCGCTCTGCCCGAGGAAGGCGCCGGGGAGGGACGGGAGGACGACCCGGTCGGTGCCGGCGGCGGCGGGGTGCTGGAGGGCCCCGGGGGTCAGGGCCGGCGCGGGGCCGATCTCGACGATCGCGATGTCCGGGACGGACCACAGGGTGGCCAGGCCGTCCGCGAACCGCACGCTCTCCCGTACGTGCCGGGCCCAGTACTCGGGGCTGGTGGCCTCGTCGTCGGTGATCCAGGTGCCGGTCAGGTTGGAGACGAACGGCACGGCCGGGGCGTTCAGCCGGACCGAGCGCACCAGTTCGGCGTAGCGCTCGACGACCGGGTCCATCATCGGGGAGTGGAAGGCGAAGCGGGTGGTCAGCCGGCGGGTGGCGATGTCGGCGGCCAGCAGTTCGCCGGCCACCCGCTCGATGCCCTCGACGGTGCCGGAGAGCACGCAGGTCTGCGGGCCGTTGATCGCGGCGAGGCAGACCTCCGCGTCGGTGTACCGTGCGACGGCCTCCTCGGAGAGCGGCACGGCGAGCATCGCGCCCTCGCCCTGCTCCTCGATCAGCCGGGCGCGCTCCGCGACCAGGCGCAGGGCGTCGGGCAGCGAGAAGACCCCGGCCGTACAGGCCGCGACGTACTCGCCCAGGCTGTGACCGATCATCACCTCGGGCTCGACCCCCCGGGCGGCCCAGAGCTTGACCAGGGCGTACTCGAGGGCGAACACCGCGGGGTAGCCGAGGCGTGGCTGGTCCAGCGGGTGCTCGCTGCGCTCCGGCTGGAGCAGCAGCCTGCTGAAGTCGAGGAGCTTTCCGGGGGCGGCGTCCGCGGACTCGTCGACGGTGAACACGAGTTCGCGGATGTCCGTGCCGATCAGCGGCTCCAGCAGTCCGGCGCACTCGTCCATCGCTGCCCTGAACTCCGGCTCCTGGGAGTAGAGTTCGCGCGCCATGCCGGGGAACTGGGAGCCGAAGCCGGTGAACATGAAGGCCACCGGCCGGTGCGGGGCCTCGGGCGCGGTCGCGGTGAGCAGCCGACCGTCGTCGCGGGCGTCGAGCGCCGCCAGCGCCTCCTCGGTGCCGCCGGCCACCAGCATCCGTCGGTACGGGAACGCCCGGCGGCCCTGCTGGAGGGTGAACGCGACATCGGCCAGCGGGAGTTCGGGGTGCGCCCGGAGGTGGTCGTGCAGCTGGTCGGTGGCCGCCTCCAGGGCCTCCGGGCTCTTCGCGGAGAGCACCAGCAGCTGCTCGGCGCCGTCGGCCTGCCGGGATTCGCGCGGCAGCTCCGGGGCCTGTTCGAGGATGACGTGGGCGTTGGTGCCGCCGAGGCCGAAGGAGCTGACCCCGGCGCGGCGCGGTCCGTCGCCCTCGGGCCAGGGCAGCAGCTCGGTGTTGACGTAGAACGGGCTGCCGGCCAGGTCGATCCGCGGGTTGGGCCGCTCGAAGTGCAGGGTGGGCGGCAGCTGCCCGTGCTCCACCGCCAGCACGGTCTTGATCAGGCCGGCGACCCCGGCGGCCGAGTCGAGGTGGCCGATGTTGGTCTTGGCGGAGCCGAGGGCGCAACTGCGCTCCCCGACCCCGGAGTAGGCCGAGGCGAGTGCGGAGAACTCGATCGGGTCGCCCAGGATGGTGGCCGTCCCGTGCAGCTCGATGTAGCCGATGCTCTCGGCCGGCACGTCCGCGTTCGCCAGCGCGGTGGAGATGACGGCGGACTGGGTGGCGGCGCTGGGCGCGCTGAAGCCGGCCCGGCGGGAGCCGTCGTTGTTCAGCGCGGAGCCCTTGATGACCGCGTGGATGTGGTCGTTGTCGGTGATCGCGTCCTTGAGGCGCTTGAGCACCACCATCCCGACGCCGTCGCCGCCCACCGTCCCCTGGGCGCGGGCGTCGAAGGTGCGGCAGTAGCCGTCCGGCGAGAAGATGCCGTCCGGGCGGTAGACGTAGCCCTTGCTCCTGGTCCCGTCGACGGCGACGCCGCCGGCCAGTGCGGTGTCGCACTGGTAGGCCAGCAGCGCCTGGCACGCCTCGACCACGGCGACCAGTGACGTGGAGCAGGCGGACTGGATGTTGAGGGCGGGGCCCTCCAGGCCGAGCTTGTAGGAGACCCGGCTGGCGAGGAAGTCCGGCCGGTTGCCGATCACCGTCTGCTTGTCGCCGAGGATCTGCGCGGCGCCGGGCTGGGAGGCGATGTTGAAGAGCAGGTAGGTGTTGTTGCCCGCGCCCGCGTAGACGCCGACCGGGCCGTCCTGCCGATCGGTGTCGTATCCGGAGCTCTCCAGGGCGGCCCAGGCGCATTCGAGCAGGACCCGGTGCTGCGGGTCCATGAGTTCGGCCTCGCGCGGGGAGTAGCCGAAGAAGGCGGCGTCGAACTTCTCGCTGTCCGCCAGCGGGTAGCCCGCGCCGACGAAGTTCGGGTCGGCCAGGGTGGCGGCGTCCACGCCCCGGGCGGCGAGCTCCTCGTCCTCGAAGCGGGTGACGGAGCAGACGCCCGCCTTGAGGTTGCTCCAGTACTCCTCGACCGTCCGGGCGCCGGGGAAGCGGCCGGCCATGCCGACGACGGCGATGTCCAGACTGTCGTCGAACTCGGAGAAGCCGTCGGCCCGTTCGGTGTCCAGCTCGGAGTCCAGTTCGGTGTCCACGGTGGGGTCGAGCTCGGGGGAGTACTCACTCATGGTGACCTCGCTTCGCTTGCAGCTGCTGCTGGCGGCGCTTCAGCAGGGCGTTCTGCTGGGCGCTCCTGCCGCGGGTGGCGGCCGGTGCCACCCCCTGCCTCTGCTGCGAGAGCAGCTCGGCCTGGGCCCGGACGGTGGTGTGCTGGAACAGGTCGAGCAGGTCGACCTCCCGGCCGGTCGTCGCCCGGAGCCGGTGGTGCAGCCCGACCATGAGCAGGGAGTGCCCGCCGATGTCGAAGAAGTTCTGGTCGGTGCCGACCGCCTCGGTGTGGAGGACCTCCTGCCACACCTGCGCCACCAGTCGCTCCAGTTCGTTCCGCGGTGGCAGCGGTGCGGTGGCGGGCTCGGCGGGCCGGGGCAGCCTGCCGCGGTCGACCTTGCCGTGCCCGGAGAGCGGCAGCCGGTCCAGCGTCACCATCGCCTGCGGCACCATGTGCGGGGAGAGCCGGTCCCGCAGGTGGCGCTCCAGCCCGGCGGTGCTGAACCCGGGGCCGTGCGGCTCGATGTAGGCGACCACCCGCCGGTCGCCGGGGACGTCCTCGCGGACGACGGCGATGGCGTGGCGCACCTCGGGGTGGCTCTTCAGCGCGGCCTCGATCTCGCCCAGGGCGACCCGGAAGCCGCGGACCTTGATCTGGTCGTCGCGCCGGCCGAGGAAGGCGATCGTCCCGTCGGCCAGGCGGCGGACGATGTCGCCGGTGCGGTAGAGGCGGTCGCCCGGCCCGCCGCCGAGGGTGTCGGGGACGAAGGCCGCCGCGGTGAGGTCGTCCCGGCGGTGGTAGCCGCGGGCGAGGTTGTCGCCGCCGATCAGCAGTTCTCCGGCGACGCCGACGGGTGTGGGACGGCCCGCCGCGTCCACCACGTGGGCCCGGGTGCCCGGGAGCGGAACGCCGATCGGCGCGGTCTCCCACTCCGCCTCCGGGTGGTCGGCCACGGCGAGGGTCAGCACACCGACGGTGGTCTCGGTCGGACCGTAGTGGTTGAAGACCCGGCAGTGCGGGACGAGGCGCTGGAGGGCGCGCAGCCAGCGCCAGTCGGAGGCCTCGCCGCCGATGACCAGCAGGCGGCGCGGCAGGAGCTCGGCGAAGCGCGGCGAGGTCTGGAGGGCCCGGAGGTGGGAGGGCGCGATCTTCAGGCAGTCGACCCCTCGGGTCTGCACCCAGTCGGCCAGCCTCTCCGCGTCCAGCGCGACGTCACGGGAGATCAGCTGGACCTCGCCGCCGGTGCACAGCGGCGGGGCGAAGGCCGTGACGCTGGAGTCCACCGTCAGCGGCTGCACCATCGCGTAGCTGAGCGGCCCGTCGATGCCGAGCCGCCGGACGACGGCGCGGGTGTAGCCGACGAGCTGGCGGTGCTCGATCACCACGCCCTTGGGCTTGCCGGTGGAGCCGGAGGTGTAGAGCAGGTACGCGGCGTCCCCCGGGGCCGAGTGCCCGGCCGGCGGGTCCTGGTCCGGCCGGCCGGCCAGCACGGTCAGTCCGGCGTCGAGCTCGACCACCCGGTGTCCGGTGTCGAGCGGGGCCGTCGCCACCACGATCCGCACGGCCGCGTCGGCGAGGATGCCGTCCCGCCGCTCGGCCGGGTCGTTCGGGTCCACCGGTACGTACGCGCCGCCGGCCTTGAGGATGCCGAGCACGGCCACCATCAGCCGTACGTCGCGATCGGCGCAGAGGCCCACCGTCACCTCGGGGCCGACCCCGTTCTCCCGCAGCAGGTGGGCCAACTGGTTGGCCCGGGAGTTGAGTTCCCGGTAGCTGAGGGCGGCGCCCTCGGAACGGACGGCGATCGCTTCGGGGGTGCGGGCGGCCTGCTCCTCGAAGAGCCGGTGGAAGCACCGGTCCGTCGGCTCGCCCGGGACGCCGTTCAGCGCCTCGACGACGCGTTCCTCCCCGGCGGTGAGCAGGGGCAGCTCGGCCACCGACCGGTCCGGATCGGCCGTCGCGCCTTCGAGCAGGCGCAGCAGGTGGTCCACCGCGCGGCGGGCGGTGGCCGGGTCGAGGACGTCGGTCGCGTGGACCAGGTGCCCGGACAGTTCGCCGTCGGGGCAGGAGAGCCGCAGGTCCAGGTCGCAGTGGGTGGTCCCGGGCACGGGACGCGGTTGCGGCCGGAAGGAGAAGCCCGGCCAGAGGTGGACGGCCGCGCCGGTGCGGACCTCTTCGGCCGCCGCCAGCGCGGCGCCCGCCCGCCGGACCAGGTCCCGGAAGCTCCCGCCGGCCTCGACGCGGACCGGCGTGGTCACCCCGGCGCCGTTGGTCACCCCGACCGCGAGCTCGGTCTGTCCGCCGTACCGGTGCAGCAGGGCCAGGTGGAGGGCGAGGGCCGCCGCCGGGAGCCCTCCTCCGCAGGCTTCACCCAGGTGCCGCAGGGCGGCGGTCGCCCCGGCGGGGACGACGAGGGGGACCGAGCCGGCCCGGTGGTCGCGCCGGGCCGGAGGGGTCCGGTCCAACGGGAGCTCCGGGGCGGCGGGCAGCTCGGCGGGGCGCCCTTCGGCATCGGGGCCGGGCACGGGAGGTGCGGGGTGGCGCAGTGTCATGAGGGTTGCCTCGAGGAGTCTGGGGGCAGGACGTACGTCACCCGTCTCGCCGGAACGGGCCACGGCTACGCGGATCGCTTGGTGCAGAGATAGACCTGGTTGCGGCGGTGGTCGGCGGGGACGTCGATGATCTCGACCGACTCCGAGAGCGAGTGCAGCAGCGCCTCGAACGGGCCGGCGGCGTAGCGGTTGAGCCAGATGTAGCCGTCGGCCGTCTCGCGCCGCAGCAGCACCTCGGTCTCCCGCGGCACCTGGAACATGCAGATCACCACGGTGCGGCGGGAGACCCGGAACAGTTCGCGGACGGCGGTCTCGTAGTACGGCAGGCTCTCCAGCACGTGCCGGCAGTTCACCACGTCGAACGAGCCTTCGGGGAAGGTGAGGTCGGTGACGCTCATCTGCTCCCACCGCGCCTCGGGGTGGAGCCCGCGGCAGTCGTCGATGGCGGCCTCGTTGATGTCGATGCCGGTGTAGTCGACCTCCAGGCCCGCCGTCAGCAGGTGGCGGTAGGTGACCCCGGAGATGACACCGCAGTCGAGCAGTTCGAACGGTTCCTCGCCGTGCAGTGCCGCGATCCGCTCGGTCACGACCGCGTGCGAGGGGTGCCCGGCCCGGGACTCCTCGCTCATGTGAGCCATGTCAGAGGTGTGCGCCCAGAGCGATTTCGTGTTCACTGCGTTGATCCTCCGTACTGCTGGAGCGAAGCCGGTCATGACGGCACGGCCGTCCGGACGGTGGCTGTTGGGAGAGTGCCGGGCGCGCGCGGGACGCCGCCGGACCAGGGCCGTCGGGCGGCGCATGGCGGACGGTCCGGAGGGCCGTTCCAGGGTTTCCGCGGGCGCGGCACCCGGTTCCCTGCCACCCTCCGGAGCGGGAGAACCCTGGCAGCCGGCGGTGCGCGCGTGACATCCGTCCCGTCCCGGAGCACGGGAACTGATGTCACATCAGAAAGCCGCGCCTTCCTGGGACTCGGTGTCGAAGACGGCGTCCGGGCCGAACATCCGGGCGTGCTTCGCCGCGGCGAGGGCCAGCGTGCCGCTTGCATCCCGGGCGCTCGCGACCTCGGCCAGTTGGTTGACCACGGAGGGCTTCGCCAACGCCTGATCGCGCAGCTCGGGGGAGCGGGACATCAGGACCATGGCCGCGGTGGTGTAGCCCGACTCGACCCAGGACTCCCAGATCGCGTCGCGGTCCTGCTCCTGGCCCGCGAAGAGCTCCTCGCGACGATCGTGCCGACGCGTGGGAACGGGGCTCCGGCCGGCGGCCTCCGTGCGCAACCGGACGCGGCGGCCCGCGATGTAGGCGACGGCAGCGCCCTTGCGGATGGCGAAGTTCAGGGCCTGGGCCGCCGTGTCCACCACCGGCTCACCCTTGTCGTTCAGGGAGGTGTTGCACACCATCGGCACCCCCGTGGCTTGCCGGAACGCTTCGATCGCCCGGTGGAGCAGGGGGTTGGTCTCGGCGGACAGGGTCTGACGCCGGGCCGAATCGTCGAGGTGGAGGATGGCCGGGACCAGCCGGCGCTTGGACTCGGTCACGTACGCCGTCTCGAGCATGTAGGGCGAGGGCCAGGGGTCCTCGAACCACTCGCCGCTGTACTCCTCCAGGACGATCGGGGCCACGGGGCGCCACCACTGCCGGCTCTTCCAGTCGTTCAGCAGCTCCTTCGACCGGGGTGAGCGGGGATCGGCGAGGATGCTCCGGTGGCCCAGTGCGCGCGGACCGATCTCGGCCGCTCCGTCCGCCCACACCAGCGGTCCGGTGGAGAGGTCCTCGACGAACCGGGCCTCGGTGAACTCCTCGACGTCCTCGATGAAGTCGTCGAAGTGCCGCAGCGCGCTCTCGACGTCGGTGAGCTCGGAGCCGTGGTAGGCGGACTCGAGCCGGAAACCACCGCCCGGGAGCAGCCCCTCGCCGAGGAGGCCGAGGAGGCCGATCCCGAGGGACTGGCCGGAGTCGTTCGCGCTCGGCGGCGTGAGCAGGCCCTTGAATCCGTAGCGGCGCAGGAGGAAGGAGTTGGTCGGACAGTTGAGGGCGAAGCCGCCGCTCAGGGAGAGGTACGCCTGGCGCGGGTCCACCCCTGCCGATTCGAGCAGCCGGTCGACGTTGCGCACCATGACGAGCTCGCAGGCCGTCTGGACGATCTTCATGACCGCGGACTGCAGGTGCTCCTGGTGGGTGAAGCGGCTGTCCAGCTCCATGGACGGCAGCTGGGACTCGGCTGCACGAATCACGGCCTGGACGAAGGGAAGCGTGTCGACCAGCGGTACTCGTCGGCCTCCGAACAGCTCCAGCTCCCGCACCGCCGCCTCGGTGTCGAAGGCGATTTCGGTGGGGCAGGCCGACGCCAGGGCCATCAGGGTGCCCGGCTCCTTGCCGAACTCCGACGACGCGGCGTCGTAAATCGGGGCCGGGGATTCGACCGGAGCGAAGTCGACGTCGCCCTTGGCCGACACGCAGCCGGTGTACCAGTACTTCTTGCCCGTCCGGTCGAGGCCGAAGTCGGGCCGGCCGTCCAGGGCCATTCCGATGATGGTCTCGCCGCGGAACACCTCGGAGTCGAGGAGCAGTCCGCTGTAGAGGTGGGCGAGGCTGTGGATCGGGAAGTCCTCGGCGCCCGCCGGTAGCTTGATGTCGGCGTGGTGCGGCAGGCCGGGCGTGCCCCAGGACAGGCTCACGTCCTCCGGGGAGAGCCCTTCGGCCGCGAGCAGTTCGGTCAGCACCTTGTTGTAACGGTCGACGGTGAACAGCGGCCAGAAGTGGTGCTTCTGTCCGCTGACGCGCTCGAGCTCCCAGACTCTGACGAGTTCGACCCGCGAGTCGTGACTGCGCCAGAGCGCGATGTTCTGGTCGTGGCGCGGTGCGATGACGGATAAGCTGCCGGGCGGGGAGATGTAGCTCGACAGGAAGTACTTCGCGGCTGGGTACGCGGTCACGATGTCTCTTTCGGCGGTCGGACAGTGGCTGCTGGCTCTTCGGGCCAGACGGTCCTGGAAACGGCCCGCGTAGGCGGTCGCGAGGCTGCCGGGGCCGGCTCGGCCGGGCGTCGGTGTCCACCGGCGACGTCAGGTGCGACAGACTGTCCCGGTCGGGTGCGATCGGGCCTCGGGCCGGAACCCCGGCGGCGGCCTGCACGGGGACTTCGACCCTCTACGAGGCCTCGGGACGGGGACGGCGGGGACGGACTCCGACCCCGCATCCTCATGTGTATGCGCCGGCCCCGAGGCGAGCGACGGGATCGCTCCGGTCCGTCCGTGGCGGGACTACTTCGAAGCGGGGATCCGCTCCTCGACGAGCTGGACCAGTTCACCGACGTTGGCCACGGTGAACATGTCGACGACGTCCAGATCGACGTCGAACGTGCTCTGGATCGAGACCATCAGGCGGAGCAGCGACACGGAGGTGGCTCCGAGGTCATCGAAAGTGCTGTCCAGCGAGACTTCAAGGGGGGCGAATACTTCGGAAATCACCGACATCAACTCGTCGGACTGTGCGTTCGACATTTTGTGTTCCAGATCTCTTGCATTCGAGGCCTATGCAGGTAATTGACCCTATGGTGTTGCTGGGACATCGTCAAGTCTCTTTTTCTGGTTGGCAGACGGCTGATGTCCAGATTGTGTCGCGTTGGGTCAGGTGGGCGAGATTGGTGTGAAACGGGCGTAGTGAAGCAATGGTTTGTCGAGTCGGCGCGCTTTCCCTGGTCGAAGGCTCGACAGGACGTGGGTACCCTGGGGTAGGGTGGTCCACGTTTGATCGCACAGGCACGCCATTGGGGGTTCTGGTGTCAGAAATGACTTTTCGGCCTCTCACGCCTATCACTGGCGCGGAGGTGGAAGGCGTCGATCTCGCGGCGGAGTTGTCGCCGGCCGTAGTGGCCCGCCTTCGTGAGGCCCTGGTGCGTCACAAAGTTCTCGTTTTCCGGAATCAGCCGATGAGTGACGCGCAACAGGTCGAACTCACCAATGCTCTGGGCGGTGCCACTGCGGCACATCCCATCGTGAACGGTCTGAGCGAGGCCCCCGCCGTGTTGCGGACCGCACTGTCGGAGGAGCGGCGGGCGCTGGTCGAGGCCGAGGCCGGCCTCAGTCATCCGTTGAAGGGATCGACACCGCGGCGCCTGCGAACCGAGTGGCACGTCGACAGCACCTTCGTGGTCAATCCGAACGCCATCACCATTCTGCGCGGTGTCGAGATTCCACCGGTCGGCGGCGACACTCTCTTCGCCAATCTGGAAGCGCTCTACGAAGGGTTGTCGCCTTCCCTCCGGGGGTACGTCGACACCTTGCAGGCGATACACTCCCGACACGCCCCGACGGCCGCGCCCCGCTTCGACGGCAAGCCGGCCGGCCCCTTCGCGGCCGTGCACCCGCTGGTGCGGGTGCACCCCGAGACCGGTGCGCGCAGCCTGCTCGTCAGCGCCGTCTTCCTCCAGGCCATCCGCGGTCTCAAGCCCCGCGAGAGCGCGGCCCTGCTGGACTTCCTTCTCGACGAGCTCGCCGGGCGGGACGAGATCCACGCCCGGGTCCGCTGGGAGCAGGACACCCTCGTCATGTGGGACAACCGCGCCGTGGCCCATGCCGGTCCGGTGGACGGCCTGATGTTCCAGGAGGAGCGGATCGTGCACCGCACCACCGTCGTCGGCGACGTGCCCCGCGGGCCCGACGGCTTCGTGTCGCGTGCCCTCATGGGAGGCCGGAGCGAAGCGCTGGCCTGAGAGGCCGCGCCGTGACGCCACGGCGATCAGGTGGTGCGTGCAGGTCAACTCGGTCATACATGTAGATGTACTGGCATCGTGGCTCCGGCATAGATTCGGGTCAGTCGGTCCATTCTCCGGTAACTTCTGTGGGGGAAAAGCAAAATGCCGGTCATCGACCACTGTGCAAAAGCCGAAGCGCCGCCCAAGTACCGCCTGTTATGCGTCGACTGCGGCTGGGAATCCGACCCGGAATTCCGGCTCCGATGTCCCCGGTGTTCGGGTGCACTCGATCCAAGGATGAACCTGGAGAACGTCACCGAGCATGACGGTGACCGGCCTGAGCTGACCTACCTGGACTTCCTTCCGGTCGAATCCGAGCACTTACACGACGCCGGCATCAGCGTGCGGACCCCCTGCCGTCCGGCCTCGCGCCTCGGAGCGGCCATCGGTCTGCCCCGCCTCTGGGTGAAGGACGAGTCCCAGCAGCCGACCGGGACCACCAAGGACCGGCTGGCCTCCGTGGTCCTGGCCGTGTTCCGGCAGTTCGGGATCAAGGAGTTCGTCGCCTCCAGCACCGGGAACAGCTCCACCGCCCTGGCCCGCGCTGTGCGGAGGGACCACTCGATGCGGGCACACTTCTTCTGCGGCCGTGACTTCACCGGCGACCACGACATCGAGACCGGCGACCGGGTGTCCCTCACCGTGGTGGACGGCAACTACGCACAAGCCACCCGGGAGGCCCAGGAGTTCGCAGCTCGGAAGGGCCTGGTCTGGGAGGGCGGGTTCTTCAACTGGGCCCGTCGCGAGGGCCTGAAGCTCACCTACCTGGAAGCCTTCGACGCCATGGACGACAAGCCCGACGTCGTCGTCCAGGCCATCAGCAGCGGCATGGGGATGATGGCCGCGCGCAAGGGCGTGGCGGAGTACCTCGCCTGCGGCCGGCTCACCTCCTCGCCCCGCTTCGTGATGGTCCAGCAGGACACCTGCGCGCCGATGGCCGCGGCCTGGCGGGAGGGACGGGCCGAGCTCACCGAGGACGACGTCATCGAGCACCCGACAGGTCTGGCCCGGGCCATCCTGCTCGGCGACGGCCGGGCCACCTATCCCTACATGCGGGACATCGCCACCGGGAGCGGCGGCTCCATCGTCTCGGTGAGCCAGGACGAACTGGTCCGAGCCCGTACGATGCTCCGCGAGCTGGAGGGGCTGGACGTCTGCCACTCCTCGGCCGCGACCATTGCCGCGCTGCGCAACGAGGTCGCGGCCCGGCGGATCACCCCGGACCAGGTCGTCCTGGTCAACCTGACCGGCCGTGAGCGGTACACCGCCGCCGACGCCGGACCGGCCCTCGCCGTCGCCACCGCCGGCTGAGCCTCCCCCTCTCCGAGCCGGATGCCACCGCTCCCACCGGAGTGATGCGCCCGCCCCCACGTTCGCAAGGAATGCGTTGATACTCAGTCACCTCACCCCGCAGCAGGCCGAGCGCCACGCCGAGTTCCGTGCCTTCGCCGACCGTGTCCTGGTCCCGCAGGCGGACCGCTGCGACCGCGAGCAAGCGGTCTCCCGAGAGATCGTCGCCGACCTGGCCGGGCAGGGCTACCTCGGCGCGCCCGTCCCGAAGGAGTTCGGCGGCCTCGGCATGGACTGGGTCGAATACGGACTGCTCACCGAGGAACTGGGCCGAGGCTGCCAGTCGATCCGTAACCTCGTGGCCGTGGAGGACATGGTCGCCCACTCGATCCACAAGTGGGGAACGGAGGAGCAGAAGCAGCGGTGGCTCCCCCGGATCACCTCGGGCCGAACGCTGGCGGCCTTCGCCCTGACCGAGCCGGACGTCGGCAGTGACGCCGCCGCCGTCGGGACCACGGCGACGGCCGACGGCGCCGATGTCGTCCTGCGCGGCACCAAGAAGTGGATCAGCTTCGCGCAGATCGCGGACCTCTTCCTGGTCTTCGCCACGTTCGACGGGCAGCACACCGCCTTCCTGGTGGAGCGGGACACTCCCGGCCTGTCGGTGGAGCCGATCGAGGGCCTGCTCGGCCTGCGCGGCTCGATGCTCGGCCGGATGACCTTCGACGACTGCCGGATCCCGGCCGCCAACCTGGTCGGGCGTCCCGGCCTCGGCCTCACCTTCGTCGCCTCCAGCGCCCTCGACCTAGGCCGCTACAGCACCGCCTGGGGCTCGGTCGGCCTGGCACAGACCTGTCTGGAGGCCTCGACGGAGTACGCCGGCCGCCGCACCCAGTACGGCACCGAGATCCGCAACCACCAGCTGGTCCAGCAGCTGCTGGCCGACATGCTCACCGACACCATCACGGCCAGGCTGCTCTGCTACCACGCCGGGGTGAGCAAGGAGCGGGGGGAGACGGAGTCCGTCAACCACACCCTGCTGGCGAAGTACCGGACCTCGACGATCGCCGTCAAGGCGGCCGCCGACGCGGTGCAGATCCACGGTGCCCAGGGCATCGGGGCGGAGGCTTCCGTTCAGCGTCACTACCGGGACGCCAAGGTGATGGAGATCATCGAGGGCACGACGCAGATCCAGCAGACCATGCTCGGTCAGTTCGCCGTCCGGGCGGCCCGGCTGTGAGCGAGCTCCGGACGGGGGCGGTGACATACGGGCAGCTGTCGGTCCTGCGTTCGCTGGAGACACACGGCCCCGACCATCGGGCGGTCGCCAATCTGGTCAGTGTCTGGGAGGTGCCGTTCGGTCTCGGCGCGGCCCAAGTCATGGACGCCTGGCTCCAGTTGGTGGCGAAACACGAGTCGCTGCGGACCACCTACGACCTGAGCGGCCCGACACCGGCCCAGACGGTCCACCCGTACCGCCCGTCCCGGGTGGCTGCGCTGGAGCTGGCCGAGGACAGCTTCGCGGCGGCCCTCCGGCTGGGCGGCGAGGCGGCGGTCGAGCCGATCGACATCGAGACCGAGTTGCCGTGGCGCGCGTTCGTCACCACTCACCAGGGGGACGCGCTCCACCTGGTCACCGTGATCCACCACGTGGCGGCCGACAACGGTGCGCTGCGGGTGCTGGAGGAGCAACTCGGTGTCCTCCTGGAGGGCGGGGCGCTCGGGCCGGTGGTGCAGCCGCTGGAGATGGCGCAGGAGCAGCAGGAGGAACCGGGCACCCGGAGCGTCCGGCACTGGACCGAGGCCTGGAGCCGGCTCGTCCCGGCGGACCGGGATCCGGAGGACGCCACCGAGCGACGCCGGGCGTCGCTCTACAGCCTGGAGGGGCTGACCGCCGCGCAGGAGCTCTCCGACCGGCTGAAGATCTCGGTCCAGTCGGCGGTGCTCGGCGTCGGCGCGCTCGCGCTGTCCCGGCTCAAGCGCACCGAGCGGATGACCTTCGCGCTGATGGCCGCCAACCGGCTCACCACCCGGTGGGTGCCGCTGGTCGGCTCGCTCAACCAGTTCGCCCCGGTGACCGTCACGGTCGACGAGGAGGCCCACCCGCTGGAGTATCTGCGGGCCTGCTACGTCCAGTCCATGACGGCGTACATGAACGGCTGCTACGACGTCGACGCGCTGAAGGAGAGTCTCCGGGAGGCCGGCCTGCCGGACGCGGACCCCACCGCCTTCGCCAAGCACTACAACTTCCTCGGCGATGTGGACGCCGAGCCGGCCGCCGGGTCCGCCCTGCGCACCGGGATCGAGTGGCGTCCGTCCACCCAGCGGTCGGGGCCGAACTTCCACCTGGCAGTGGCCACGGGGAAGGGAATCCTCATCGGAGTGGGCGCGAGCCGCGAATATCTCGACGGAAATCTCCCAGCCGTTCTCGCGGCGTCGATCGAGGCTGGTCTGATCAATATGTCCAAGGGGTCCGAGAAATCCCTGGCAGAAGTTTCACTGGATAATCCTTGGCGAATGTTCTGAAGAGCGGAAGAATGCGGGGAGAAAAGCTTCTTCCCCCCGCACTTCGGCATCCCTGGGCTTGGTCGAGCCAGTTCTAGAAGCCTGCACAGATTCCTCGAAGCTGCTTCTTCATCATGACCACCTCCTGTCCGTGGTGACTATAGCCACAGACGGTCGGGAGGTGGAAGGAAAATCTGGATAAGGCCCAGGAAAGATGGTTAGGATTTCACTCATGACGGATTCGTACGCCGATCCGGGAACCCCGGATCACCGAAGTGCCGCGCGTTACCTGTGGTGGCTGACCATGAGTCAGCGCCGACGGGTGACGGGCGGCGCGGTGATCGGCACCCTCTGGATGGTCGGCCTCCTGCTGCCGCCGTACCTCATGCAGCGTGCGATCGACGACGGGCTCCAGCGGGGGAGGACCGGCGTCCTGGTCGCCTGGGTGGCCGCACTGATCGGCGCCGCGCTGCTCAACGCATGGCTCGGCATCATGCGCCACCGCATCATGACGCGGGTCCGGATGGACGCCACCTTCCGCACCATCAAGGTCGTGGTCGCGCACTCCACCCGGCTGGGTGCCGAACTGCCACGAAAGGTGACGGCCGGCGAGGTGGCCAGCATCGGCGTGGGCGACGTCGCGCAGATGAGCCAGACACTGACGATCACCGGCCCCGGCGTCGGCGCTGTCGTGGCGTACCTGGTGGCGGCCGCGCTGCTGCTGTCGGTCTCCGTCGCGCTCGCCCTCGTGGTCCTGCTCGGGGTGCCGTTGCTCGCGGTCGTGGTCGGACCGCTGCTGGAACGCCTCCAGGGCGCGGAGTCCAAGTACCGCGCGCAGCAGGGGGCGCTGACCGCCCGGCTCGGGGACATCATCGGCGGCATGCGCGTGCTCAACGGCATCGGCGGCAAGGAGATGCTGGCCGGCCGCTACCTGCGCGGATCGCAGGACCTGCAGGCCGAGGGCTACCGGGTCGGCGCCGTGACCAGCTGGATCCAAGCACTCTCGGTCGGCCTGCCCGCCCTCTTCCTCGCGCTGGTGACCTGGCTGGCCGCCCGGATGGCAGCCGAGGGCACCATCACGATCGGCACGCTGGTCGCCGTCTACGGCTACGTCGCCGTCCTGGTGGTACCGGTCTCCAACTTCATCGAAGGCGGATACGACCTCACCAGGGGCCTGGTCGCCGCTCGACGCGTCGTCCGGATGCTCGACCTGAAACCCGCCTTCGAAGACGCCGCAACACTCCGGCCCACCCATGACGAGCCATCAGCACTGCACGACGCCGACACCGGTGTGGAACTGGTCCCGGGCCGGCTGACCGCGATCGTGAGCGCTCGCCCAGCCGACTCCGCGGCCGTGGTCGACCGGCTCGGCCGGTACAGCGCGTCCGCCGCGACCTGGGGCGGCGTGCCGCTCGCCGAGGTCGCCCTGGCCGAGATCCGCAGGCGGATCGTGGTGGCGGACAACGACGCCGACTTCTTCTCCGGCACGCTGCGCACCGTGCTCGACGGCCGGTCCGAGCACACCGGCCCGGCCATCGCCCAGGCCGTCCGAGATGCCGCGGCGCAGGACATCGTGCAGGCACTGCCCGATGGCCTGGACACCATGATCCAGGCCCAGGGCAGCAACCTCTCCGGCGGACAGCGCCAGCGGCTGCGGCTGGTCCGTGCCCTGCTGGCGGACCCGGAGGTGCTCCTGCTGGTCGAGCCCACCTCCGCCGTGGACGCCCACACCGAGGCCGCCATGGCCGCCGGGCTGCGCCGGGCGCGGACCGGGCGCACCACCGCCCTCACCTCGACCTCCCCCGTCCTCCTGGAACAGGCCGACACCGTCTGCTACCTCGTCGACGGCCGCCTGGCGGCGGCCGGCCCGCACCAGGAACTGCTCGCAACAGAGCCCGGCTACCGCGCGCTGGTGGCTCGCGGCGAAACCGCCACCGAGTCCACGCCCGCCGAGGAGGCCGTCCGATGACCGCTCAGACCGAGACCGCCCCCGGACGGCTCCCGATCGCCGGTCCCGCCGAGGTCCGCCGGGCCGCCGTGCACCTGATGAGGCAGGACGGCCGTGCCGTCGCCGCGACGCTGACCCTCAACGGACTGGCCGCGGCCGCCGGACTGGGCGGCCCCTGGCTGCTGGGCCGCATCATCGACGACGTCCGGGGCGGCGCCGGCACCGGACACGTCGACCGACTCGCCCTCGGCATCCTCTGCTTCGCGCTCGCGCAGCTGCTCCTCGGCCGCTTCGCCCGCTACGCCGCCCACCGCTTCGGCGAGCGGACCCTGGCGCGGATCCGCGAGCGGTTCGTCGACCGCTCCCTCGCCCTGCCCGCTTCGGTGGTCGAACGCGCCGGCGTCGGCGACCTGCTGACGCGCGGCACCGCCGACGTCGCCACCGTCGGCTCCACCCTGCGCGACGCCGGGCCCGAGGTCTCCGTGGCGCTCGTCCAGATCCTCCTGATCCTGGTCGCCATGCTCGCGGTCAACCCGCTGCTCGGCATCTGCGGGTTGCTCTGCCTCTCCGGGATCTGGTTCGCCACCCGCTGGTACCTGCGCCGCGCGCACACGGGCTACCTCGCCGAAGGCGCCGCCAACTCCGCGCTGATCGAGATCCTCACCTCCACCGCGACGGGGGCCCGCACCGTCGAGGCCCTGGGTCTCCAGGACCGCCGCATCGCCGCCACGGCCGAGGCCGTCGAGCACTGCCGGGCCACCCGTACCTACACCCTCAGCCTGCGCACCGTGCTCTTTCCCGTGGTCGAGTTCTCGTACATCGCCCCGGTCGCCGGCATCCTGCTGCTCGGCGCCGCCCTGCGCGACACCGGCGCGGTCACCACCGGCGCGGTCGTCGCCTGTGCCCTCTACTTCTGGAAGCTCTCCGAGCCGCTGGACAAGGTCCTGCTCTGGCTCGACCAACTCCAGCGCAGCAACGCCTCCTTCGCCCGGGTCGAGGGCATCGGCCAGGTGGACGCCCCGGCCGTGACCGGCGGCGGCCGGCCCGAGGACGACCGGATCGACGTGGTCGACGTCCGGTACGCCTACCAGGGTGAGCGGGACGTCCTGCACGGCGTCGACCTCACCGTCCGTCCGGGCGAGCGGCTGGCGATCGTCGGCCCGTCCGGAGCCGGCAAGTCCACCCTGGGCCGGCTGCTGGCCGGGGCGGAGACGCCCCGCACCGGACGGGTGACGGTGGGCCAGGTGCCCGTCGCCGAGCTCGACCCGGCCCAGCTGCGCCGACACGTCGTCCTGGTCTCCCAGGAGCATCACGTCTTCCTCGGCACCGTCCGGGACAACCTCCTGATCGCCGCGCCCGCCGCGACCGACCAGGACCTGCTCGCGGTGCTGGCCGCCGTCGACATCGACTGGGTGGACGAGCTGCCGGACGGCCTGGACACCGAACTCGGTGCCGGCGGGCTCCGTCTGGACGCCCAGCAGGCCCAGCAACTCGCCCTGGCCCGGGTGGTCCTGGCCGATCCGCACACGCTGATCCTGGACGAGGCCACCTCCCTGCTCGACCCGACCACGGCCCGGCACACCGAGCGCTCGCTGGCGGCCGTGCTCAAGGAACGCACCGTGATCGCCATCGCCCACCGCCTGCACACCGCCCACGACGCGGACCGGGTCGCGGTCATGGACGGCGGCCGGGTCACCGAACTGGGCAGTCACGACGAGCTGTTGGCGGCCGGCGGCGGATACGCCGCGCTGTGGAAGTCCTGGCACGGCGCCTGAGCGCGCCCCGGCCCTCCCGACCTCTCCCGACCAGTAGGAGCGGAACTCCATGCACTCGGCACCACCGCAGGCCCAGAGCTGGGTCCGGCCGATTCCCGGCCGGACCGAGCCCGGCGCCCTCCGGCTCTTCTGCTTCCCGTACGCCGGGGCAGGCGCCTCGGCCTTCCGGGGGTGGGGCGCCGGACTCCCGGAAGGAGTGGAGGCACTCGCCGTGCAGCTGCCGGGTCGGGAGGACCGGTTCTTCGACCGGCCGATCGCGGACCTGGAAGAACTGCTGGACGTCCTTCTCCCCGCCCTGCTCCCGTACCTGGACCGGCCGTTCGCCTTCTTCGGGCACAGCATGGGCGCCATCGTCAGCTGGGAGCTCGCCCGCAGGCTGCAGCGTGAGCAGGGGCTGGAGCCGGTCCGGATCACGGTGTCCGGCTGCCGGGCGCTACCGGCCCACGAGTCCAGAAAGCCGAGCGAACTCGACCTCTCCGACGAGGAGCTGATCAACGAGCTCCGCCGTCTCAACGGCACACCGGAGACGCTGCTGCAGAACCCGGACTTCGCCGCCTTCATCCTGCCGACCTTCCGGGCCGACCTCTCGCTGTTCGCCGGCTACGTCTACCGGCCGGGCGAGTTGCTCACCTGCCCCGTCTCGGCCTTCGGCGGTGACGCGGACCCCAGGGTCGCCGAGGAGCACCTCCATGGCTGGGCCGAGCTGACCACCGGCCGGACCGAGGTGGAGGTCTTCCCCGGCGGCCACCTCTTCCTCAACGACGAGCGGGAGGCCGTGCTCCGGAGCGTGTCCCGGGCGCTCCCGGTCGTCGGCCACTGACCAGTACTTCTTTCGAACCCAGGGGGCTCGCGTGGAGACAGTGTGGAATGTCGTCCAGGCTCAGGCGGAGCGGACGCCCGAGGCCGTGGCCGCGCGGACGGCACGCACCTACACCTACCGTGACCTCGCCGCGCTGGCCGCAGACCTCGGCGAGCGGATGGCGGCGAAGGTCCGGCCGGGCTCCGTCGTGGCGCTCGACGCGTCCAGCCGGTTCAGCGGGGCCGTCGGCATCCTCGCCGCGAACGCCGCCGGCTGCGCCGTGCTGCCGCTCGACCGGCAGAGCCCGCCGGCCAGGCGGGCCCGGGTCCTCGACGACGCCCGCCCCGCCCTGCTGCTGCGCGAGCTGGCCGAGGGCGAGTTCGCCCTGGAGGGGAACGGACTTCCGTCACCGCCGAGGGAACCGGACCTGGGGGAGATCGCCTACATCCTGTACACCTCCGGCTCGACCGGGCAGCCCAAGGGCGTGATGGTGGGCCACCAGGCCCTGATCGACCGCCTCGCCGCCCTGGCCGAGCGGCCGGGGCTGGCGGCCGGCGAGAGCGTGCTGGCGATGGCCGCGCTGTCCTTCGACATCTCGCTGGTGGAGCTGATCCTTCCACTGACCGTGGGGGCCTCCTTCACGGTGGTCCCGGAGGAGATCAGGGCGGATCCGCTCGCCTTCGCGGAGCTGGTGGCGGGGGCCGCACCGGACGTCGTCCAGGCCACCCCCAGCTTCTGGCGGATGCTGACGGCCTCCGCCTGGAAGGGTGCGCCCGGCAGCCGACTGTGGACCGGCGGAGAGACGCTCACCCCGAGCCTCGCCCGGGAGCTGCTGCCGCGGTGCGGCGAACTCTGGAACGTGTACGGCCCGACCGAGGGAGTCCTCTGGGCCACGGCGGCGCGGGTGGACTCCGCCGAGCGGATCTCGCTCGGCGAGCCGGTGGCCGGGGTGGGCCTCCTCACCGACGAGAGCGGTGAACTCCTGCTCTACGGGGAGGGGCTGGCGCACGGCTACCTCAACCGGGAGGAGCTGACGGCAGAGCGTTTTCTGCACGGCGACACCCCCGACGGCCGCCGCCGCGTCTACCGCACCGGGGACCGGGTCGGACGGGGACCGGACGGCGCACTGACGTTCCTCGGCCGCCTGGACAGCCAGGTCAAACTGCGCGGACACCGGATCGAGCTGGGCGAGGTGGAGGCCGTCCTGGAGGAGCACCCGGAGGTCTCGCAGGCCGTCGTGCTGCTCCAGGACGCCGACCGGCCCGACACCGCGGCGCTGGTGGCCTTCGTGGTACAGCGCGGCGAGGCGGACCTCCAGGGCTGGCTGAAGGACCGGCTGCCGTCGAGCCACCACCCCGCCAGGATCACCGCCCTGTCCGCGCTGCCCCGCACCACCACGGGAAAGGTGGACCGGATCGGATTGGCGGCCGGCCCGGCCGTCGACGACCGGGTGGTGCAGGCCGCCGAACCGCCCGCCGCAGCGCCCTCGGGGGACGTCCGGGCACTCGTGGCCGAGGCGTGGCGCCAGACGCTCGCCGCGGACCCCGTCGACGAGGACACCAACTTCTTCGACGCCGGCGGGAACTCGGTCCTCCTGACGGTGCTCCAGAAGCGGCTCACCGACGGCCTCGACATCCGGGTGCCGATCAAGGAGATCTTCCGGCACCCGACCGTCGCCTCGCTGACCGACCACATCCTCCGTACGGAGACGCCCAAGTGAACCTCTACTGCATTCCCTACGCCGGGTGCTCGGCACGCGTCTACGACCCGTGGCAGCGGCACCTGCCGGACCGCGTCACCGTCGTGCCGCTGGAGCTCCCCGGCCGGGGCTCACGCTGCGTGGAGGAGCCGATCGACGAGCTGGCAGCCCTGCTCGCGGACCTGTACCAGCAGCTCGACCCGACCTCGCCGTACGTGCTGTTCGGCCACAGCTACGGTGCTGTGATCGCCTTCGAGCTGACCAAGCTGCTCCGCTCCAAGGGCGCTTCGGAGCCGTCGGCGCTGCTGGTCTCGGCCAGCCGCGCACCCCGGCTGCCGGCCGCCGACGCGGACAGCCACCGACTCTCCGACGCCGAACTCATCGAGCGACTGGCCGCGTTGGGCGGGACCCCGAAGGAACTGCTGGAGAACGAGGAGCTGATGGAGATCTACCTCCCCGTCATCCGCGCCGACTACCGGATCCTCGGCGAGTACGGCACCGGCACCCCGGGCACGGTCGGCTGCCCGGTGGTGGCGTTCTACGGGGACACGGACGACGAGGCGGACCTGCCCTCGGTCGAGGCGTGGGCGGAGTACACGGACGGTCCCTTCCGAGTGGAGGAAATCCGCGGCGACCACTTCTTCCTGCACTCCGCCGAGCGTGAGCTCGTGGCCGCCGTCGAAGCGGTCTGTACGAAGGGGGAGCCGTGCTGAGTCCGGCCGTCGCACCGGTGACCCCCGGCCCGTTGTCGGTCGCCCCGCCGCGCCGGGTCGACCAGAACCCGGAGAGTACCAAGTGACCGTGACACAGGCCCCACGCTGCCCCTACCGCGACGACGACCGCCCGGCGGCCGACCCCTGCGCGGACTACCTCCCACTGCGGGAGGAGGAGCCGGTCCGCTGGGACGAGGACCTGGAGGTGTGGATCGTCTCCGGGTTCCGCGAGACGACGGCCCTGCTGCGGCACCCCGCTCTGTCGGCCGCCTGGCCGCAGCGGGGCACCACCACCCTGCACCGGGAGGGAGAGGGCGGGGGGCGGGCCGCAGAGGTCGTGCGCAGGTGGTTCATGTTCAACGACGACCCCGAGCACGCGGCGGCCCGCCGGGTCGTCGCGCCGCTCTTCGCGGCCGACCGGCTCGCCGCGATGCGTCCCGCCGTCGAAGAGCTCGTCGACGAGCTCCTGGCGGGGCGGACGGACGGGCTGGAGGTGATGGCGGAACTCGCCGTCCCGCTCTCCAGCCGGGTCATCTGCCGGATCCTGGGTCTGCCCGGGGAGGTCGCGCCCCGGCTGCACGACTGGGCGCCCGACATCGCGGCGCTGCTGATGGCGGACTACCTGCCGGAGGTCAGGACCAGGGCTCATCGCGCCTTGCGGGAAATCGCGGACGTGGTGGACGAGGCCCTGCGCTCGGAGGTCCGCGAGGGCACCGGGCTCTGGCTGCTGCGCAACGCCCACCAGGGGGGCGTCATCGAGGCCGCCGACGTCTGGGCCACGGCGAGCCTGCTGATCTACGCCGGGTTCGAGACCACCTCGACCTTCATCGGCAAGGCCGTTCGGGCCGCGCTGCACGCCGATGCCTGGGCCGACCTGCGGAGCGGTGAACCGGGCTCGGTGGTCGACGAGCTGCTCCGATTCGACACCTCGGTCCAGCAGGTGGCCCGGGTGGCCACCGCGCCGGTGGAGGCGGCCGGTCACCTGATCGCGGAGGGGGATCTCGTCCTGCTGATGCTCGGCGTGGCCAACCGCGACCCGGCCGTCTTCGACGACCCGGACCTTCTGGACTACGACCGCGAGATCAGGCGGCACCTCAGCTTCGGCTTCGGCGCGCACTACTGCCTGGGGGCTGGGCTGGCGCGGATGGAGTCCGAGATCGTACTGGAGCGCCTCGCCGGCAGGTGGGCGGATCTCGCCCTCGACGGGCCGCCGGTGACGAGGCAGCACTTCGGCGTCACCCTCCTGGAGCGCCTGGCCGTGCGCGGCACGGCCTCCTGACGGCCGACCGCACATCCCCGAAAGGAGAGTTGGGATGACACGAGTGACGAGCGGCTCCCCGGAGTCGGCGGACAGCCCCATCGGCGGGGAGCGGGTGTCGCGGCACCACCTCCGCCGGTTCCGCACCCACCAGGATCACCGGGGCGACAGGGACGTGGTGGAGCGCGCCGCCCGGGCGGACCGGGAACTGCTCGCCGGGGACAGGAGTGGTCTTTGATGCAGGGCATCGTGAACGAACGGACGGTGGTCCGGATGCTCGGCGCGATCGTCGACGCGCATCCGGACGTGGTCGCGGTCGAGTGCGGCGGGCAGAAGCTGACCTACCGTCAGTTCTGGGACGCGGCCGCCGCGGTGGCCGGACGCATACGGCAGGCCGAGGGCCACCGGAGCGGCTGCCTCGTCGGCCTGCTCTTCGAGCGCGGCATCGAGGGCATCGTGGCGCAGCTCGGAAGCTGGCTCGCGGGTGCCGCGTACCTGCCGCTCGACCCGGCACTGCCGGACGGCCGGGTGGAGGCGATCCTGCACGACGCCCGGCCGGTGGCCGTGCTCGCGCAGGAGGGGCTCGCCGGACGGGTGCCCGCGGGTGTTCCGGTACTCGACGGCACCGGGGCGGCCCCGGCGCCGGTGTCGCCGGCCCCGCCGGCCCCGCTGGCCTACGTCATCTACACCTCCGGTTCGACCGGTACGCCCAAGGGCGTCGAGGTCGGCCACGCGGGCCTGGCGAACCTGGTGTCCTGGCACCGGGAGACCTACGGCACCCGGCCCGGGGTGCGGGTCGCAGCCTTCGCCGGGCTGGGGTTCGACGCCGCGGTCTGGGAGGTCTGGGCGGCTCTCGCGAGCGGGGCGACGCTGGTGCTGCCGACCGAGCGGCTGATCGTCGACAGCGCGGTGGTCGCCGGGTTCATCGAGCGGAGCGCCATCACGCACTGCTTCCTGAGCACCCCGCTCGCCGAGCAACTGCTCGCCCTCCCGGCCCCGCCCGTCGGCCTGGCCGTCCTGCTGACCGGCGGGGACCGTCTTCGGGTCAGCCCGCCGGCCGGCTTCCCCGCCGCGGTCTTCAACCACTACGGGCCGACCGAGGCCACCGTGGTGACCACCGCCAGCGCGGACCTGCGCCGCTGCCCCACCGAGGGCGCGCCGGTGATCGGACGCCCCATCACCGGCGCGAAGGTCCGGCTGGTGGACGCCGACGGGGTCGAGGTCGCCGAGCCCGGCGTGCCCGGGGAACTGCTGATCGGAGGCGACGTCCTGGCCTTCGGCTACCGGGGCGACCCGGAGCTCACCGGCCGCAAGTTCGTCGCCGACCGGGACGAGAACCGCTGGTACTCCTCCGGCGACCTCTGCCGCTGGACGGCCGACGGCGAGCTGGAGTTCGTCGAGCGGCGGGACGCCCAGGTCAGCATCCGCGGTCACCGGGTGGAGCCGGCCGAGGTCGAGCAGGAGATCCTGGCCGTCCCCGGAGTGGACCAGACGGCCGTCGTCCACGTGCCGGACCAGGACGGCGGATCGCTGCGCGCCTACTTCTGCGGCGAGGCCGAGCCGGACGACATCCGCGCCGCGCTGACCGGTCGGCTGCCCGCGTACATGCTCCCCGCCGGGCTGCACCGGCTCGTCGCGATGCCGCTGACACCCAACGGCAAGATCGACCGGAAGGCCCTGCCGGACACTCCGGTCGCAGCCGCGGCCGAGCCCTCCCCCCTCGGCGCCACCGAGGCGCGGATCGCCGAGATCTGGTCGGATCTGACCGGGAACGTCCCCCGCTCCGGGGACAGCTTCTTCGAGATCGGTGGGCACTCGCTGATCGCCGCCCGGGCGGTGTCCCGGACGCGCGAGCAGTTCGGCATCAAGATCGGGCTGCAGGCCATCTTCAACCATCCGGTCCTCGCGGACTTCTCCGCCGAGGTCGACGAAGCCGTCAGGAGTGCAGAGTGATGCAGGACCAACGGCCCCTCGTGATACTGGAGTTCGGGAACGAGGTGCCCCGCAGGACCTTCGGCGCCATCCTGCCCGACGGCTGGCAGGAACGGACCCTCAGGATCGACCCGTTGCACTACCCCGGCCTCGCCGACGGAGTCGTCGGGACGGCCGAGCAGGCCGCCCACTGGGCCGAGCGGATCACCGCCGCCGGGCCGCTCCCGGTCGCGGTGCTGGCCTACTGTTCGGCCGTCGGCCTGGCCTCGGCACTGGTGGAGGCGCTGCCCGGGCCGGACGTCCCGCTCATCGTGCTCGACCCGGCACCGGCCGATCCCAGGACTCCTCAGGAACTGCTGGACGACCTCGCCCTGGCCATGGACGAGTCCGCCGAGGTGCCCACGATCACCGGCCTGCCGTCCGGTGACGCGCTCGCCCTGGCCGGCTCCTTCCTGCTCTCGGTGATCGTCGGCTGCTCGCCCGGGCTCGACGAGGAGATCCTGGTCGAACTGACCGAGGGGCAGCGGGCCTGGCTCAGCTTCACCCTGACCGCGGCGGTGCCCCCGCAGGCCCCGCCGGCTCCCACCCACGTCCTGCTGAGCGAGGCGCTCGACTGGCCGGGCCCCGGGGCGGTGCACCGGGTCGATGTGACGGCGGAGGAACTGTTCCACGCGCCCGCCGTGAAGGTCCTGCTCACCGACCTGCTGGCCACCGGGGAGAAGGAGGAGCCGTGCAGCCCGCCCTCGTAGAGCGGGACGCCGTCGACGTACCCACCCCGGAAGCGGTGGAAGCCGTGACGGCCGAACTCGACGGGGCCGCCTCGTGATCACCCTCCTGCCGCCCGGCGCGGAGGTCGAGGAGGCGTACGGTGATCTGCCCGACGTCCCGCTGCAGCCGGGGGAGGCCGAGGCGGTCGCCCGCTCACCGCTCGCCAGGCGCCGCGAGTTCGCCACCGTCAGGCACTGCGCCCGCACCGCCCTCGGCCGGCTCGGCATCCCCCCGGCCCCGATCCTCCGGGGCACGGCGGGGGCACCGCAGTGGCCGCGCGGCGCGGTCGGCAGCATGACCCACTGCTCGGGCTACCGGGCGGCCGCGGTCGCCCGGGCCGGGGCATTCCGCTCCCTCGGCATCGACGCGGAGGTCCACCAGCCGCTGCCCGACGGCGGCCTGCGCCTGATCACGTCGCAAGCCGAACGGCGCCACCTCGCGGAGCTCCTCCGCCGGGACGCGGAGGTGCACTGGGACACGCTGCTCTTCGCCGTCAAGGAGAGCGTCTACAAGGCGTGGTACCCCCTGGGCGGCACCGTGTTCGACTTCGCCGACGCCGAAGTCGCCCTCGACCCGGACAACAGGACCTTCACCGCCCGGCTGCCGGTTTCGCAGGCGACGGCCGACGGGGCCGGCCCGGTCTTCTTCGAGGGGCGCTGGCGGGTGGCGGACGGGCTGGTCCAGGCCGCGAGCGCCGTTCCGGGCCGGCCGCGCACGTCCTGAACCGGTCGCGTCGGTCCGGGTATTCCGTAAACCATTGATGTGAGGATTGGCTGGCCAAGTGGAAGACCCCGACGATTTCGAGGACGACAGGGCCTGGTTCGAACTGTGGAACGGCCAAAGGGGGCTGTGGCTCCAGCATCAGCTGGACGAGGGCCGGGCGGAATCCAACCTTCCGTACTGGCAGCACCTGTACGAGGCGGTGGACATCGTCGCCGTGCGCCGTGCCGCAGCCTTCCTGATGGACCGGCACCAAGCGCTGCGGCTGTCCTTCCGGGACACTCCAGAAGGTCCGCGCCAGCGTGTCCTGCCCGCATTCGACCTGGACGTGCCGCTCGTCGACCTGACCGGCGCCGCCGATCCGACGGCCGAACTGAATCGGCGCGTCCGGGCCGAGAACGCGACCCCCTTCGACGAACTCGCCACCCCGCCGGTACGGCTCAAGGTGTTCAAGCTGGCCGCCGACCACCACTGCCTCTACGTGAACGTGCACCACATCATCACGGACGGCACCAGCATGGGCATCCTCATACGCGAACTGCTGCTCTGCTACCGAGCCTTCGCCGCGGACGGAGAGCCGCAGCTGCCCCCGCTCCCGACGACCTACGACGCCTTCGTGCGGGGCCGGCGGGAGTGGCTGGCGAGCGACCAGAGCAAGGCCATGGAGGCGTACTGGCTCGACCAGTTGGCCGCCCCGCTGCCGCGGCTGCGCATCGGGGACCACGACGCGCCCGCCGATGAGGTGGTGAACGAGACGCTGGAGTTCGACGTCGAGGCCGACACGGCCGCAGGGGTGGCGGCACTGGTCAAGAAGCTGCGCGTCACGCCGCACATCCTGCTGCTCAGCGCCTACGCGGTCGCGTTGCGGGACATCAGCGCCGACGACGACATCGTGGTCTGCGTCCCGTTCTCCGGCCGGGACACCAAGGAGTTGAACGGCATGTTCGGCAGTTTCGTCAACCCGCTCTCCGTCCGGGTGCGGATGTCGGGTGCGGACCCCTTCGAGGAGGTCGTGCGCCGGACCAGGACCGTGAGCATCGGCGCCTACGCGCACAGCCGCTATCCGTTCACCCTGCTGCTCGAGAAGCTCGATGCGGAATCCCGACCCGGCCGGAACCCGGTCTTCTCCACCTCCTTCCAGTTCGCGGACTTCCTGCCCCCGGCCCGGCAGACCTCGCAGCTCGACCTCTGCCTGTTCGGCAAGCCGGACGGCGACCGGCTCGGTCTGCGGCTCAACTACAACTCCCGACGGCTGGCGAAGTCCGAGGCCGAGGAGGTCCGGTCGGCCTTCCTGGCCGTCCTGCGGACGGTCGTCGAGGACGTGACGGTCTCGCTGGCCGCCCTGGCGGAGCCGCTGGCGCGGGCCCGGCGGGCGGCACGGACCGTACCCGCCGGCCGCCGTCGGCTGGGGGCCCTGCGAGCCTCCCGGCCCGGGACGCCGAACGCCTGAGCCGGTATCGCGCCATCTCACCGAAAGGAAGGGCCCATGGACGGACAGCGTGACGACGACGGCTACGTCGTGGTGACCAACTCCGAGGAGCAGTACTCCATCTGGCCGCAGGGCCGCGAGCTGCCCCCCGGCTGGCGGGAGACGGGCGAGCAGGGCTCGAAGGAGGCCTGCCTCGCGCACATCGACGAGGTGTGGACGGACATGCGTCCGCTGACCCTGCGCCGGGAGATGGCGGGCGGGACCGGCCGATGAGGGTGACGGTCAGGCCGCTCGCCGAGCGGCCGCAGGCGGCCACGCGGCTGTTCTGCTTCCCCTACGCCGGCGGCGGTGCCTCGGTGTTCCGCGACTGGGCCGCCGCCCTGCCCGCCGACATCGAGCCGTGGTCGGTACAACTTCCGGGCAGAGAAGACCAGTTGGGCACCCCGCTGTTCGACCGGATGGGCGCGGTGCTCAACGTCCTGGTGCCCTCGGTCATCCAGCACCTGGACCGTCCGTTCGCATTCTTCGGGCACAGCATGGGCGCCCTGATGGCCTGGAACCTCACCCGCACCCTGCAGCGGATGGAGATCGGCTCACCCACCCGGCTGTTCGTCTCGGGGTGCGTACCGCCCCAAGCCCGGAAGGAGACCGCGCACCACGCCGGTCCGGAGAAGGAGCTGATCGGGAAACTGCGCTCCTGGTCCGCGACACCGGAAGCGGTTCTGGCGGACCCGGAACTGATGCGCCTGATGCTCCCGGTGATCCGGGCCGACCTCGCGGTGGTCGAGACCTACCGGTTCACCGACGGGCCGCTGCTGACCTGCCCGGTCACGGCGTTCGGCGGGACCGAGGACGACCCCGCGGGCACTGCGGCGATGCCGCGCTGGGGCGAACTCACAGCCGGCGGCTTCGACCTGCGGATGTTCCCCGGCGGCCACTTCTTCCTGCACTCCGCCCGTCCGGCCGTGCTCGCCGAGATCGCCGGGCGGCTCGCCGCCGTGCCCCGCCAGCACGGTCACTGACCCGAAGCCCTTCGAAACAACCATCCTCTCGATCGACGGATTTAGGTGGAACGACATGTCGCAGCGGTCCGTGATGGACGTCGTCTCGGATGTGTGGACGGCAGTCCTGCACACCGAGATATCCGGTCCCGACGCCAACTTCTTCGCGCTGGGCGGAAATTCACTGCAAGGCGCCAGAGCGATCAGCCGGCTGCGCGAGGAGCTGGGCATCCGGATTCCGCTCAGCGTGCTCTTCGACGCACAGACCCTCGTCGAGCTGACCGCGGCCATCGAGGCGATGCGGGAGACGGAGCCCGGGGCGGAACAGACCATCGAGCCCTTCGACGGGCGCTCGGGCGAGGTCTTCCACGCGCCCACCTCGTTCACCCAGCAGCGGCTGTGGGTCGACGAGCACATCCAGGGTCCGAGCTCCCGCTACAACATCCCGATGGCGCACGAGCTCGTGGGCCCGCTCGACATCACGGCCCTGGGGCAGGCCGTCCAGACGCTGGTCGACCGGCACGAGGTCTTCCGCACCACCATCGAGGCGGTCGACGGCATCCCCGAGCAGGTGATCCGGGCCAAGGCCGAATTGCCGCTGACCGTGGTCGACCTCCGGGACGAGCCGGAGGAGAAGCAGGAGCAGGTTCTGGCCGCTCTGCTCCTCGACTCCGCCCAGCGGCCGTTCGACGTGGAGCGGGGGCCGCTGCTCCGGGTCGAGCTGTACCGGCTGGACGAGGACTGGCACGTCCTGCTCATCAACCTGCACCACATCATCACCGACGTGTACTCCTTCGAACTCGCCGTGGCCGAGCTGCTGGAGCTCTACGCCGCCGCCGCCGACGGCGGGATCCCGGCGGCCGCGAAGCCGCCGGTGCAGTACGCCGACTACGCCGCCTGGCAGCGGCGCACGGTCACCGGGACCACGCTCGAACGCCAACTGGACTACTGGAAGGACCGACTGCGCGGCCCGCTCCCCGTGCTGGACCTTCCGACCGACCTGCCGCCCCGGGAGACCGGCACGAGCCAGGGGGCGTCGGTGGACATCGAGCTGCCCCGAGCGGTGTCGCGCAGGATCCGCGAGCTGTCCAGGGAGCACAACGCCACCCCGTTCATGACCATGTTCACGCTGCTCAACGTGCTGCTCAGCCGGTACAGCGGCCAGACGGACATCGTGGTCGGCATCCCCAGCGCCAACCGTGATCTGCCGGAGCTCGAGTCCATGCTCGGGTGCTTCCTCAACACCCTCGCCGTGCGCAGCGACCTGTCCGGCGACCCGACGCTGGCCGAGCTGCTCGGCCGGGTCCGGGGCAGGATCCTGGAGGCCTTCGCCCACCAGGACGTCCCCTACGAGCGGGTGGTCAACGCGGTCTCGACCGACCGTTCCTCCCGGCAGGGGCCGTTCCGGGTCATGCTGGCGTACCAGCACGCGGTCCCGGCGCCGGAGCTGGCCGGGATCACCGTCGACGACGTCGAGTTGGGCCTGAACCTGAAGGCGGTCAAGTTCGACCTGGTGTTCCGGGTCGTCGAGACCGAATTCACCTACCGCCTCGCGGTCGACTACAACACCGACCTGTTCGTCGAGGACAAGGCCTGGCGCATCCTCGACCACCTGGCCGTGCTCGCGGCCGACGCGGTGGCCGCTCCCGCCAAGCGCCTCTCCGGGCTCACCATCCTTCCCGAGGAGGAGCGCCGTCAGCTCGAGAAGTGGTCCACCGCCGACTGCGGTCCCTACCCCACGGACCTCTTCCTGCACCGGCTGTTCGAGGCCCAGGCGCTCAGCACCCCGGACGCGGACGCGGTGGAGAGCGGCGACGAGCGGGTCAGCTACCACGAACTCGACCGCAGGGCATCCCGGTTGGCCGACGAGTTGACGGCGCGCGGCATCGGCACCGACGACCTGGTCGGCCTGTGCGCGGACCCGTCGGTGGACCTCATCGTCGGCATCCTCGGCATCCTGAAGTCCGGTGCCGCCTACGTGCCGATCGATCCGCTCGCCCCCGTCGACCGGATGTCGTACGTCGTCGCGGACAGCGGGATGACGATCCTCGTCACCACCCCGGAACTGCGCGACCAGCTGCCGACGGCCGTCCTGGAGAGCGTGGACGTGGTGAGCACCGCCCAGGACGGCGCGCAGGACCAGGCGCGGGACGGCGCCCCGGGTTCCGCGCTGCACCCCTCGCAGCTGGTGTACCTGATGTACACGTCCGGGACCACCGGCCGGCCCAAGGGCGTCGGCCTGCCGCACACCGCGATCACCCCGTGGATCCAGTGGGCCCAGGACATCCGTCCGATCGGGCCCGGCACCCGGGTGGTGCACAACCTCTCCTACCACTTCGACTGGTCCGTCGAGCAGATGTTCCACGCACTGACCGCAGGCGCCTGCCTGGTCATGCTGCCCCGTGAGGTCAAGGCCGACGGCCGGGCCACCGCCCGTTTCATCAACGAGCAGTCGATCCACATGCTGTACCTGACGCCGACCCAGATGCGCGGCATCACCGACGCCGGCCTCGACATGCCGACGCTGCGGCACGTGTCCATGGGCGGAGAGAACCTGGACGCCGACCTGGTGGCGCGGACCCGTGCGGTCGTCCCCGCCGGGTGCGAGATCTGGAACGAGTACGGGCCGACGGAGACCGCGGGCGCCGCCCTGGTCGGCCGGATGGGCGACGAGCCGCTGGAACGCAGCTCCATGCCGCTGGGGGAGTTGATCGCCAACGCCTCCTGCGCGGTGGTCGACCGCTGGGGGAACCTGCAGCCCATCGGCGTGCCCGGCGAGCTCTGGATCGGTGGTGACGGCGTCGCCCGCGGCTACCGCAACCAGCCCGCCCTGACCGCCGACCGGTTCGCCCCGGACCCGGCCCGGCCCGACCGACGCCTCTACCGCACGGGTGACCTGGTGCGCCGCCTGCCCAATGGGGAGATGGAGTTCCTGGGCCGGGTCGACAATCAGGTCAAGATCCGCGGCGTGCGGGTCGAGCTGGAGGAGATCGAATCGGTGCTGCGCGGTCACCCGGAGGTGGCGAACGCCGTGATGGTCCTGGAGCCCGACCAGCGGCTGGTAGCCCACGTGGTCAGGACACCGGGCAGCGGGCTCGACGAGGCCGCGCTCCGTGCCCACCTCGCCCCGAAGCTGCCCATCGTCATGCAGCCGGCCGTGTTCATGTGGCTCGACGCCATGCCGCTCTCCCCGACCGGCAAGGTGGACCGCCAGCGGCTGCCCCGACCCGAGCCGATCCCCGTGCTTGCGACGGCCGTGACGCCGCCGAGCACGGAGACGGAGCGCACCGTCGCAGCGGCCTGGGCGGAGGTGCTCGGGTTCGCCGAGGTGGACGTGCGGGCCAACTTCTTCGAGGCCGGCGGGGACTCGTTCTCCCTGCTGGCGGTCGTCAGCCGACTGCGGGCCGAGCTCGAGCTGGACATCCCGGTGCGCGCCCTGGTCGACGCGCCGACCGTCGAGACGCTGGCCGCGCACATCGAGGCACTGCGCCGGGCGGCCTTCCATCCGTCCGCGGCGCCCCTTCCGTAGCCGACCTCAGGAGAGGACGATCCGCGTGAGTGGACCCCCCGAGAACAGGACCGCCCTGGCGAGCCGTGGCGGTCGCGGAACGGCGAGAGCCGAGTCCCCGGCAAGCCGTACGCCCCTGCGGGTCCGCCGCGGGGCGACGAATCCTTCTCCGCCTCGTCGGTGCCTGTCCCGGTCCGGCGGTCAGTTCGACAACGATGGGAAGTGACGTCATGAGCGACACCGCGGCTCACGACATGGCGGCAGAGACCCTGCCCGATCTGTTCGCGGCCCAGGCGGCCCGTACCCCTGACGCCGTCGCGCTCGTCGGAGGCGATGCATCTCTCACGTACGCCGAGCTGGACGCCAGGGCCGGCCGACTGGCGCGGTTGCTCATGGCCAAGGGGGCGGGGCCCGAAACCGTCGTGGCGGTCGCGGTGCCGCGATCCGTGGAACTGGTGGTCGCCCTCTACGCGGTGCACAGGGCCGGGGCCGCCTACCTTCCGATCGATCCGCAGCTGCCCGCCGAGCGGGTACGGGAGATGACCGAGGACGCGCGGCCCGTGCTGATGCTCGACAGCGAGGACGTCCGGCGGATGTCGGAGGAGGGCGCGCCCGAGGCGGACGGGACCGGGTGGCCCTCGCCGCACCCGTCGAGCACCGCCTACGTCATCTTCACCTCGGGATCCACCGGCCGACCCAAGGGGGTGGCCGTGTCCCACGAGGCCATCGTCAACCGCCTGCGCTGGATGCAGGCGGAGTATCCGCTGGGCCACGACGACCGCGTCCTGCAGAAGACCCCCGCCGGATTCGACGTCTCCGTGTGGGAGTTCTTCTGGCCGCTGTGCGTCGGTGCGCGCCTCGTCCTGGCCGGGCCGGACGAGCACCGGGATCCCGCCCGGATCGCCGAGCTGATCCGGGCGGAGCGGATCACGACCGTGCATTTCGTCCCGTCCATGCTGCGTCATTTCCTCGAAGGGCCGACGACGGCCCGATGCGATTCGCTGCGCCGGGTGTTCGCGAGCGGCGAGGCGCTCTCGGCCGATCTGCGGTCACGGTTCTTCCGCCTCCTGGACGCCGAACTGCACAACCTCTACGGGCCCACCGAGGCCGCGGTGGATGTGTCCCACTGGCGCTGCGGCCCGGGCGACCCACCCGGCCCGGTGCCGATCGGCGCCCCGGTGCGCAACACCCGGCTGTACGTTCTGGACGAGCAGCTGAACCAGGCCGCGCCCGGTGCGGCCGGCGAGCTCTACATCTCGGGCGTCCAGCTGGCCCGGGGGTACGTCAACCGGCCGGGGCTGACAGCAGAGCGCTTCGTCCCCGATCCCTACGGCCCCGAAGGCAGCCGGATGTACCGGACCGGGGATCTCGCCCGGCGGGACCCCGACGGGGTCCTGCACTACCTGGGCCGCAACGACCACCAGGTCAAGGTGGGAGGCGTGCGCATCGAACTCGGCGAGATCGAAGCGACGTTGGCCCGGCACGCCGCGGTCGCCGACGCGGTGGTGGCCGCGAGGCCCGACGAGGCCGGCGAGGCGCGGCTGACCGCCTACCTCGTACCCGACCCCGACGAGGCCGCCGCGCTGCGGAACCTGTGCCGCCTCGAAGAAGCCGGGCTCCTCGACCGGAAGGACCTGCAGACCCTGCCGAACGGCATGGCCGTCGTCGCGTCCAACCGGTCGGAGGCGGACTTCCTGTACCGCGAGATCTTCGAAGAGGGCGAGTACCTGCGGCACGGGATCACGCTGCCCGACACCGGGGCCTGCGTCTTCGACGTGGGCGCGCACATCGGGTTCTTCTCGCTCGCGGTGGCCCGCTCCCGTCCCGGCAGCGTGGTCCATGCGTTCGAGCCGATTCCGCAGCTGTTCCGCATGCTCGAACTCAACACCCGGCTGCACGGAGTCGACGCCAGGCTGTTCCCGTGCGGCCTCGCCGAAGAGGCGGGTACGGCGTCGTTCACCTACTATCCGCAACTTTCGATAATGTCGGGGCGATTCGGGGACATCGGCGAGGAGCGCGGTGTCCTGGAGGCCTTCGTCCGCAACGAGCAGCCGATGCAGGAAGCCCTTCCGCACAGCGGTGCGGCGGATCTCGACAGTCTGCTCACGGAGCGGCTGCAGCACACCGACGTGACCTGCGAACTGCGCACGCTGTCGGACGTCATCGACGAGACCGGTGTGGAACGGATCGACCTGCTCAAGATCGATGCGGAGAAGAGCGAACGCGCGGTGCTTCTGGGGCTCCGTGAGGAGCACTGGAACCTGGTCCGCCAGCTGGTGATCGAGGCGCACAACGCCCCGGGCCGGATCGACTGGATCCGGGGCCAACTGGAGGAGCGGGGGTACCGGGTCACCGTCGACGGGCTGGCGATGCTCTCGGAGACCGGTCTGGTCACCCTCTACGCGGTCCGCGGCGGGCAGCCGGCCTCCGGTGGCGGGGAGAGTGCCGCACCGGCGTACCGCGGGTCGGATTGGTCGTCCCCGGACCTGTATGTCGAGGACGTGCGGCGAGAAGCGCAGCTCCGGCTCCCGCCGCACATGGTTCCGGACCACTTCGTGATCGTCGACGCGCTTCCCCTGACGGCCAACGGCAAGCTCGACCGGGCGGCACTGCCTGCGCCCCGGCGCCGGCCGACCGGGAGAGCGGCCGCTCCGCGCGACACGACCGAGGTGCTGCTCCGCTCCCTGTTCGCCGACGTGCTCGCCGCACCCGACATGGGGATCCACGACGACTTCTTCCGCCTGGGCGGCAACTCGTTCGATGCGATCCGCCTGGTGGCCCGGATCCGTGAGGCGCTGGGTGTCGGAGTGACCGTCCCGAGCCTGTTCAAGGCCCCGACAGTGGCCGCCTTCGCCGAACTGCTGGCCGATGGATCCGACGGAGCCCCGTTCCCGCCCGACGCATGACCCTTCCGCGCGTCGATCGTTGAACCGCCCCTCCCGTCCGGGCACCCGGATGGGAGCGGCAGCCAGCACGGCGGACCCCTGAAAGCTGTCAGGGACGGTGGACCCCGGCTCCCGCACCGGTGTACGGCGGCCACGTCGATGTGGTGGTCATGCGGGAGCTTCCGAGGAGAAGGAGTGCGGCGTGGCCGACGTCGTGGCCGACGGGGCGATTTCGGAGAGTCGGCTGTCGAAGGCGCGCAGCAGATCAGGGAGCCGCTGCGGCCAGGAACCGGTCAGCGGAGCCTGGACGACGCATTTCAGGGTCCCGTCGGGCAGTTCGCACACCTGGAGCTGAACCTCGGCGACCGCGCCGACCGGCGGCACCGGAACGGCGTGCATCCTTACCGGACCGGCCGAATGCTCGACGCGCTGCCAGTTCTCGAAGGCGAACAGCACCTGGTAGACGGGCATCCGACCACCGGGGACCGTCTGCACGGCCCGGACGATCTCGTAGCGGGGCAGCGCGGAGCCCAGGACACTCTCCCGCACGGCGGCCCAGACCCGCTCGACCACCCCGGGTGCGGACAGCTCGGGCATCCGCACCGGCAGGATGTCGATCAGGCAGCCGAGTTCGTCCTCCTGCCCGGCCGAGCGGGTGGCCACCGGTGTGCCGACGCAGAAGTCGGAGCCGCCGGTGATCTCGGCCAGAGCCCGGCCGTACGCGGCCAGCAGCACCGCGAACGGTGAGCAGGCGCTGCGCCTGGCCCGGTCGCGCACCGCCTGCCAGGTGCTGGGCGGGTAGGTGGTTCGGAGCTCGGCCGACCCACCTGCGGCGAGCTCGTGCTGGTTCGGCGCCGGGCTGCCGTCCGGGGTGGGCAGGTCGGCCGCTCCGGTCAGCACGGTGCGCCAGTGCGTGGTGAGTTCGGCGTGTTGCGCCGGCGTGAGTTCTGCGGCCTCCACTCGTTCCAGCACGGGCAGATCGGTCGAGACGCCGTCGACGGCCCGTGCGTAGGCGCGCGCCAGATCGGCGGCGAACACCTCCTGGGAGAGGCCGTCGAAAGCGATGTGATGGACCGCCAGGAAGACGGTGGCGCCCCGTGCGTCCGGGGCGACCGCGGCCCTGTAGACGCGGCCCGCGGCGAGATCGAAGGTGTCGGCGTTCAGCAGGGTGGCGGCGGCCTCCTCGAAGCCGGTGCCGGACCCGAGGCGCAGCAGCGGCTCCGCGACCGGCTCCGCGAGGACCTTGCGGACCACCTGCTCGTGCTCGAAGACGAAGGCGGTGCGCAGCGCCTCCTGGCGGCGCGCCACGGCCGACAGCGCCGCGTCGAGGGCGGGCAGATCGAGGGGGCCGTCGACGCGGACCTGGGCGAGGATCCAGCCGGCGGGGCTCGCCGGGTCGATCTGCTCACCGAGCCAGAACTGCATTTCCAGAGCGGAGGCCGGCTGGACCCGCACCGTCGTGTGGTCAGTCACAGGAAAGCTCCTTGTCCGCGCCTGCGGGGTTGTTGGTGCCGATCGGAACGTCCGTGTCGCGCAGCTCGCGCTTCAAGCACGTCCGCACCGTCGCAACGCGGCGCTCATGCGGTCCAGGGTCTCTTCCAGGACCTGCGGGGACGTGCCGAAGTTGAGCCGTACGAATCCGTCGCCGCCGGCTCCGAAGGCCGGACCGGAGAAGAGCAGCACCTTGGCCTCGTCGCGGAAGAAGGGCATGGGGTCCGGACCGATCCCCAGCTGCCGGCAGTCGAGCCAGGCAAGGAAGGTGGCCTCCGGAGTCCGACACCGGATCCGCTCCGGGAGCCGCTCGGCCAGCAGCCGACGGTTCCGGTCCAAGATGGCCAGCACGTCGTCCAGCCAGGCATCGCCCGAGGTCCAGGCGGCCTTCAGTGCCTCGACCGCGAGCACCCCCACTTGGCCGAAAAGCAGCCCGCGCCGGGCGTCGACGGCATCCCGTACGGCCCGCGGTCCTATGTGTGCCAGCGCGCAGCGGATCCCGGCGAGGTTGAACGCCTTGCTCCCCGAGGTGAGGGTGACGGTGCGGGCGGCGATTTCCGGGCTGAGCGAGGCGAAGGGGATGTGCCGGTGCGGGGCATGGGTCAGATCCGCGTGCACCTCGTCGGAGATCACCAACAGGTCGAACCTGAACACGAGTTCCGCGAGCGACTCCAGCTCGTCACGGCGGAACACCCGGCCGGTGGGGTTGTGGGGGTTGACGAGGAAGAGCACACGGCAGCGCCCCGAGCCCTCGTCCGCCGCGGTCCGCTCCATGAGCGCGGGATCGAACTCCCACCCGCCCTCGCCCTCCTGGAGCGGAACGGTCAGCGCCCTGCGGCCGATCCTCTCGATGACATCGACGAACGGCGGGCAGGCGGGGGTGTGCAGAAGTACCGCATCGCCGGGGTCGGTGGCGACCTGGAGCGTCGCGAGCATCGCCTGGTTGATGTCCGTGAACAGCCGGACGTGCGTGGGATCGGGCCTGTGGCCGTACCGGTGCCGCGTCCGCTCGGCGAACACCTCGCCGAGCGGGCCGCCGCGGCTCTCGTCGAACCACGGGGGGTAGCCGAGATCGCCGTCGGCGCGGCGCAGCAGGGCCTGGCGAATCGCGGGTGCGGTCGGAAAGTCCATGTCCGCGACCCAGGAGGCCAGCATGCCGTCGCCCGCAGTGGCCCACTTCTCCCCGTCCCGCTGTGACAGGCGGCTCAGTTCGAGGGAGTCGAGAGCAGTTGACGAAGTGTCGGCCTTCATAGTCCTGTTCCGTGTTGGTTCGATGGCACAGCGTTGTGCGGACCAATGCCGGTGCGATGCCGCACGACGGAGAGGAGGCCGGTACGGAAAGCCCGCGACAGGAAACCGATCGCCCGGCAGACCTCCTGCGGGCCCCCCGGCCCTCCAGTCGCATCCCCATAACCCTGTTGGGCTACACGGGAGTTCCCCGAGCACGTCATGGTTGCCCTACGGGGGGGAGCACACAAGGTTATGCGCCAGCCTTCGACCGCGAACGTGTGACGTCGGCCACATTGCGGCGTTCGCGACCCGCCGATACTGTCGCCAGCAGCGCCTTCCTCGGCCCGGATCAGACGCTGAGGCTGGTCGCTCGCAAAGCTTGGAGCTTCCTGGCCCGGCAGTCGGTGCGCCCATGCGCCCATCCGATATTCACAGTCGAATTACATCTGCGATGTCGAGAATCTGTGACAGGAGACAGGATTGTCCTCCCATGCCGCCCAAATCCCTGCGGACCGGCCGCGTGGCGTCGACGCACCCCGTTGCACGGGGGTAGTACGCCGAGAAATTCCCGGTCTTTACGCCGGCGCCGTCAGGGATGTGGCGGTGTCCTGTGCGACCGCCCCGGAGAGTGTGCTGATCGCCGGCTTCGCCGCGCTGCTGTACCGGTATTCCGGCCAGAACCAGGTCGAGTTCCACGTGCACCGCGAAGGAGGTGAGGACTCGCTGCTCCGCTTCTCCGTCACCGGGGAGAGCACGCTCCGCGGACTGACCGGTGCGACCGGTACCGGGGCGGCCCCCGGGAAGGAGCCCGCCCGCATCGGCGTACGTTTCGGTGCGGATCGGGCCGGCGAGGGCGATCAGCCGTACGAGGTCGAGCTCGTGCTGCCCGCGGCCGGGGCGGCGTCCCGGTCGGCCGCTCTCCACTTCGACGGGCGACTCTTCGAAACGGCGACCGGCGACCAACTGCTTGCCCACTTCCAGAACCTGCTCGAGGACGGCGCGAACCGGCCGGACCGGGCGCTGGCGGATCTCGTGCTTCTCACCGGGCCCGAGGCGCACCGGATCCTCGTGGAATGGAACGACACCGCTGTCCGGCTGCCCCGCGAGGAAAGCTGTCTGCACGAGGCGTTCGAGGAGCGGGCCGCGCGGTCCCCCGAGGCCGTCGCCGTGATCCAAGGAGCGACCCGGCTGACGTTCCAGGAGATCAACGTCGCGGCCAACCGGCTGGCACACCATCTGAGGGACCTGGGCGTCGGCCCCGACGACCGCGTCGGCCTCTACCTCGAGCACTCGCCCGATCTGCTGATCTCGATGCTCGGGGTGCTCAAGGCCGGCGGGGCCTATGTGCCGCTCGACCCCGGCTATCCGCAGGCCAGGGTGTCCACCATGATCACCGGTGCTTCCTGCGTGGCTCTGATCAGCCACAGCAAGCTCGCTGCCGCTCTGACCGGGGAGGACTCCGTACGGCAGGAACTCCTGGTGCTACTGGACCGCGAGACCGCCGCCCTGTCCGCTCGGCCCGATCACGATCCGAAGGCCCAGGCCGGGCCGGACAACCTCTGCTACGTCATCCATACGTCCGGTTCCACCGGAAAGCCGAAGCCGATCGCGCTGCGCCACCGGGGCGTGACGAACAACATCGAGGATCTCAACTCCCGCTTCGCCGTGGGCATCGGCGACAGTGTCCTCGGCCTGTCATCCCCGAGTTTCGACATGTCGGTCTACGAATTCCTCGGGATGACGGCGGCAGGCGGCACTCTCGTCCTTCCCGCGCCCGACCGGGCCAAGGATCCGGCGCACTGGGCCGAACTGGCGGCGGAGCACGGCGTCACGGTGTGGAACACCGCACCGGCGCTGCTGGAACTGGTACTCGATCATGTCGAGCGCGGCGGGGGTGGCGGCCCCTCACCGGTGAACGCACTGCGGCTGATCATGGTCGCCGGAGACTGGATCCCGCTGAAGCTGCCCGGACGCGCCCGCGGAGCCGCGCCCGATGCCAGGTTCATCTCCCTCGGTGGGGCCACCGAGGCCTCGATCTATTCGACGATATTCGAGGTCGAGGCCACCGAACCCACCTGGAGGAGCATTCCCTACGGGCGCCCGATGGCCAATCAGCGCACCTACATCCTGGACGAGTCGCTTCAACCCGTTCCACCGGGTGTGACAGGCGAGTTGTACCTCGCCGGCGTCGGCCTCGCGCTCGGCTACCTGGACCGGCCCGCCCTCACCGCCGAGCGATTCATCGAGTGGACGTACGGCCCAGTGGCCGACGAGCGGCTGTATCGCACCGGCGACTTGGCGAGGTTCGGTGCCGACGGACTGATCGAACTGATCGGCCGGACCGACCTTCAGGTGAAGATCCGCGGGCTGCGGGTGGAGCTGACCGAGATCGAGTCCGTGCTCCGCGACCATCCTCAGGTCAAGGAAGCGGCGGTGACCGCGCAGACCGATGCCGCCGGCGTCCCGGTCCTGGTCGGATACGCCGTGCCGCGCGACGGCGAGGTCCTGGACCCGGAGGACGTCCGCAGGACCCTCGCGGCCAGCCTCCCGGCTCACATGGTTCCCGGCACTGTGCTCGTGCTGCCGGCCATGCCGCTGAGCCCCAACGGGAAGCTGGACCGCAAGTCGCTTCCCACGGCCCCCTCACCGCACGAGGAGCGCCGTGGCGCCACCGTGCCCGTGGGTGCCGAGCCCAGCGGTCCGTGGGAGAAGCGGATCGCCGCGGCATGGCGGGACGTTCTGGGCATCGATGCGATCCGGCGTGACGACGACTTCTTCGCCCTGGGCGGCGACTCGATGAAGGCCATGCGCAGCATGGCGCAGGTGCCCGAGCTGACGTTGGTGGCCCTGCACCGCCATCCGACGCTGGAGAGCCTGGCCGCGTACCTTCAGGCCACGGCCGCTCTGCCCGGGGCGGGGAACTGACCGAGCAGGAACCGCCGCACACAGACGGTGGCCGGCCGGGCGGGCCGGATGCCCGGGCGTCCGTCGCGCGGGTACCGGCCCGCGAGGTCCTCGTCGCACCACAGCCCGTCCCGCCGGTCTCCCACCCACGTCGCCGTCGTACCGCCCGGGTTGCTCGCCCGCGCGATCTGCGCGGTCGGAGACGGGAATTGCTCATTCGCCGAGCTGCCGGGTGATTTCTTCGATGCGGGCCCGGAAATGCCTGGTTCGGTCGGCCGGTTCGCGTTCGCGGAAACCCCGGTCGAAACCCTTGGCCGGCGCGCGCACGTGAATGACCGAGGAGTGATGCGGACGTGAAATTTGAAGACACGGCCCAGTAAGGTCGAGTAAGATCGCGGGTGAGTTCGAGGTCGTGCCGGGTGGGCCCTCGATTGAAGAGCTGATGGATCGCCACAAGAAATATGCGGCCAGGCTTTGAGAATGTCCCGATCTGTGACGGATTGGGATGTGTGTTTTTCGGGAAAGCAGAAGGACGGGAATGTCCATCGATGGCCCGCCGGAGTAATTGCGTCATCGATGTCCGTGTTCGGGGATAAGATCCTGGAAGAACCAGAATCCGGAGGACCGATGGCCACGCACGCTATTCAGAAGACGCATTCGGGGCGCGGCGGAATTCAGATGCACCGCCAGGGGGAAGTGTCCGATCTGGACGCGTTTCGGGAACGGCGTCTGACGCGCAGGCGCCGGCTGTTGGATGACCTGGCGAGTGCGAGAACGGACACCCGCTATTTCCCTGTGCTGTCGGTACTGGCGCCCGTCATGACCCAATCCGAGGGTGAAATCACCTACCCGGGCGACCCGATGTGTCTCTACACAGCGCTGAGCGCCGCCGTGCACCGTGCCGTGGCGGACGCCGGCCCGCTGGAGGACGCCGTGCACTACAGCGACCTCGCGCCCGAGTGGACCCGATTCCCGTCCAAGGAGTACCGGCTCTCCGCCAGTGACGACGGATACCGGGCCTACGGCACGTCACCCAACACCGACCAGACGGTGTTCGACCCCCGGGTCTGGGACGACGCGGCGCGCACGAGATGGCTGCGGCTGCTGCGCGAGGTCCAGCCCAGGGTCGTGCTCATCAGCGCCGTGTCACCCGCGCACCGCTACGCGCTCGAAATCGCGAGGTTGGTCAAGCGCGAGGTCCCGGACGCCTTCGTCATACTCGGAGGCCGTCATGTGGACGAGACCGTCACCTGCACCCCCGACGGCCAGTCCCTCGTGTGCGAACCCAGCAGCACGGTGACAGTCATTCAGGAGGGCAAGGCTCCCGGAGTGGTCGACGCCGTCGTCGGCGGCGAGGCCTACTTCGCCGTGGACCTGCTCATGCGGGCCATCGCCCTTGCCACCGATCTCGACCGGCGTTGGGTGGACCGTGACCAGGTCCTGCCGTGCCTGCAGGGGCTGCTCGCCGAAGAGGGGCCCGTGTCCGGCTCGTCGGTCGTCGTCCTGGCGGCGGGGGAGACCTTCGACGCCGTTCCGCTCCGTGGCCGAACGATCGACCTCGCGTCCTTACCCTCGCCGTACGAGGCATTCGCGATCCGGTCCCGATTCCCCATCTTCACCCGCCCCGGGACGGGGGAGGTGATGCGCACCGCGCACTTCATGGTATCCAACGCCTGTCCGTACCGATGTAATTTCTGCTCCGAGTCGTCGCAACTCGGCACTGGGCTCAAGCGGTTCAAGGACGATGCGATAGGCGCGGCGGCGGAGCGGGTCTGCGAATACGTCAGCTACGGCGCCGAGTCGCTCTTCTTCGACGACTCCGTCTTCTGGAGCGGCCGGTACCGGGACATCGAGAACTTCTGCGACGAGCTCAGCCGGATCCGCCGGGACGAGAGCGGTTCACTCGAACCGCGTTACCGCAGATTCGTTCGCGAGGAAGACGATGTCCAGCGGCTGCGCGACCTCCAGTGGGGTGCTCAGCTGACCGTCGACACCCTCGTCGCGCTGCATTCGGCTGAAGAGTCGTCAAAAATCCTGGGAAAGATGAAGGATGCCGGATGCAGCTACATCTACATCGGCATCGAGAGCATGTCGACGCAAGTCATGAACAACATTCACAAGAATATCCGCCGGGACGAACGGAAGCCCTGGAGGGAAAAGGTCAGGGAAGCTGCGGCCCTCGTCAAGGAGCAGGACCTGCAGCTGGGAACCTCCGTTCTTTTCGGCCTCGACGGTGAGACGCGGGACAGCATCGACGAGACCATCCACGAAGTGGGCCGCCTCATCGACGACAAGCTGATCGATCTGGCCAGCCCGAACATACTCACCTACCACCCCGCGACACCGGTCACGCGCCAGCACGGCATGCAGGACCAACTCGACTACCACTCCCCGCGCATCGACAACCGGAAGCCCTACATTTATTTCGAGGAAGCCTTCCCCGGTGTCGTCTCCGTCCTCCTCACCGAGGACGACATCTGGCACATTCACAGGGAGACCGAGAAACGCTGGGGCGGGGCCCGCAATGATGCTGCCGCAGTTCCTGTCCAGGAAGACCAGTCCGACAGCCCCCGGCACGTCCACGCCGGACCATGACGACACCTGAAGGCGCCCAGAGCTCCGGCCACGGCTGCAAGGGCTGAGCCGCCGGACGGCCTACGGGACTTGCCCACCCGGAGCCCCGTGACGACTCGATCGCTACTGCAGGACAACGCCGGCGAGGTCGACGCGAGTCGAGCCGGCGGAAGGGGACGCGACCAAGATCTGGGCCGGGGCGGATATCGGCAAAACGCACCCCCATGCCGTGGTGATCAACGAGGAGGGCGAGCGGCTACTGTCCCGCCGGACCGAGAACGACAAGACTGAACTGCCGGCTCTGATCGGCGATGTGCTGTTATCGGGGGTGCGCTCTAACCATCTGAGCCACCGGCCTGTTGACCAAGATCATACGTACATACCGCAGCTGTTGCCTGTTCCGGCCGGGTGACCGGGGGAAGTGGTCTCTCCGTCCCGTCCCGACGGCCCGGCTCGCGCCGCGCCCGCCGTCGCTCCGGGCCCGTGCGGTCTCTCCACCTTCGCCGGGCCTGTGCAGGGCCCGCCGCCGCCCCCCGGCTGCGGTGCAGCCCCGGCCGCCGTCGCCGGGCCGCCGTGCGCCGTCCGCCCGGGGTTGTTCCCGGGCCGTCCTCCGCGAACCCGCCTGTCCGGGCGGGGGTATCCGCGCCTCGGCGGCGCGGCTTCACTCATTCTCGTTACAACAATCCGCCCCGGTGTGTACCGGTGTGGCTAGACTGACGGCCAGCGTTACACCTTGCGTGTGGGTGCGGGTGGCCTGTGGTCCGGGCCGTGCCGCGCCCTGCCCGGGACTGGGGCGGCCTCCTGCCGTCCGCCGGTCGCCACCGCCGCCCGTCGGCGGTGGCGCCCGCCCGCTCCGGGCCCGTGCGCCTTCGGCCCCCGGGCCGTTGCCGGTCGTTCCTGTCTGTCTGCTGTGTGCCCTTCTGTGTCTGGAGTGCCTGGTGTCCTCTTCTCGTTCGGGTTCCTCCCGCGCCGCTGCCGGTGTGGCACGCGGTGCGGACGAGGTCCCGCCGGTGGCGGTCAAGGGCCCGGCCGGTGCGGACCCGCTCGTCCCGGCCGCAGGGGACGCCGGCGCTGCGCCGGGTCCGGCCCGCTCCGGCAGCGCCCCGCGCGGTGCCGGTTCCTCGCGGCGGTCCGGCCGTCCCGCCGCCGCACCGGCCGTCTCCGCCCCGGAGCCGGAGCCGGGAGCGGCCGGATACCTGAACCTCCCCGGCCCGGAAGACTCGCTGTGGGCCTCGGTCCCGCTTCAGCTGCGCCAGAACCTGGCCATGCCCGCGTACCAGCTGGTGAACCCGGCGCGCGGTCACCTGGCCACCCCGGCGGGCCGCAAACTGAAGTCCGCGCTCGGGGCCGCCGTCCGGGGCAAGATCACCGGGACGCACTGGCTCGCGCTGCTCACCGCTCCTCGTACCGCGTTCGGCGGTCCGGCCAGCGCCCGCGCCGAGCAGGCGTACAAGGCCCTGGAGCAGCTGGTGACCGACTTCCTGCGGCCCGCGCTGGGCACCGTCGCCGGGGCCGAGTTCGCCGCCGGGGTGGAACTGGCCGCGCCCGTGCCCGCCGCCCCGGAGACCGACGCCACCGCCGTCCCGGCCCCGGCCCCGGCGGCCGCCGTGCCCGTCCCGGCCCCGGAAGCCGTCACGCTCCCCGCCCCCGTCGGGCCGCCCCGGGACAGCGCCGTCCCGGCCCAGCCCGGCCCGGCGGCCGGAACCCCGGCGCCGGTGCCGGTCGGCGACCTGGCCGAGCTCCTGCGCGTCACCACTCAGACGCCGGGGACGATCCTGGCAGTCACCAGCGCGCACACGACCACCGCGCAGACCGCTCTCGCCCAGGCCCAGGACCTCGAGCCCGCTCACCTGCCGACCGTGCAGGTGAGCGGCCACGACCGCTCGTCCCTGATCCGCGCCCTCTACACCCGGCTCGGCCTCGGCCAGCGCCGCCGACTCCCCGGACTCGACGAAGCCGAAGACCTGATCACCGCCGAGCTGCAGCACACCCCCCGCCTGGTCATCACCACCACCACCCTCGGGCTGAGCCCCTCCGCGCTCCAGCTGCTGCACCGCCTGTGGGAGCCGAAGCCGTTCCCGCTGGTGCTCGTCGGCGACAGCACCCTCGACGGCCTCCTCAAGCGCCACGACCTCGCGGAACTCCACCCCCACATCACCCACCACCGCGTCCAGGAGCCCGCCGCCACCCCCGCGCCCGCGGCAGACCCGGACCTGGCCTCCGACACCGCCCCCGCCGCCTCCGGCGACGACCTCGCCGCGCCCCACCCCGCACCGGTCATCCCGACCCCAGCCCTCGACCCGCCGCCGTCCGGCCCGCTCCCGCCGGCCCCCGACCTGGTCCTGGCCCCGAGCCCGCAGACACTGCACCAGGCCCGCAGCACCCTCCCGCAGATGATCCGCGCCGCCGGCGAGGGCACCTCCACCCCACTTGCCCGCGGCACCCACCACGCCCTGCTCACCGCCCCCACCACCGCCACCGCCCTGGGCTGGGACCTGACCACCGCCACCGCGCACGGCACCGCCGACGCCCGCAAGAAGCTCGGCGACCTCATCGCCCTGGCCGCCGCCGGCACCCCCCAGGTCCTGCGCCGCCACGTCACCCCCCTCGCCGTGCTGCTCCCCGCCGCCCCCGACGGCACCCCGCTCCCGCCCGCCACCCACCCCGACCAGCCCACCCCCGGTACACCCGGCGTGGCAGCAACGACCGCACACAGCAACAGAGTTGTAACGCCCACCCCGGGCGCCGTCCCCGCCGCAGCCGCGCCAACCGCTCCGGACCACAGCAGCGAAGCCGAGCCGGACGACACCCTGTTCTCCACCCCGGCCGCTCCCGCCGGCCAGCCGGCCCCGGCCCCCGCCACGGCCGAGCCCGACCAGTCGGCCCCCGCCGATACCGAGCCGGCCACCTCGAGCGCGCCCGCGCCGGCCGCCGGCGAACCCGCCCTGCAGGACCCCACGGCCGCGGCCCCGTCGGCCGACCATCCGGCCACCACACCCCCCACGCCCCCCGCGGCGCCCGCCACTCCGCGGCGCCCACGCCGCCTCGCACCGCTCGCCGACGCCCTCACCACCGTCCTCACCCCCCAGGCCCCGGACCACGACACCAACACCCCGGCCGGCCCGCGCGCCCTGTCCACCGGCATCCGCACCCTCGACGACGCCCTCGGCGGCCTCCAGCCCGGCCGCTTCTACCTCGCCGCCGCCGCCCCCGGCACCGGCGCAAGTCTCCTCGCCACCACCACCGCCCGAACCACCGCCCTCGACCACCACCTCCCCGTCCTCTACGCCGCCTCCGGCCTCACCCACGCCGACGTCGCCGCCCGGATCGTCGCCGCCCACCTGCCCGTCGACTACCGCCGCCTGCGCACCGGCCGCCTCACCTCCACCGAACAAGCCGACGCCACCACCCTCCACACCGAACTCGCCGCCGCCCGCCTCTACATCGACGACGGCACCGACCTCACCCCCGAAGCCATCGCCGAGACCGCCGCCGACCTCGCCCACACCACCACCACCCAGCCCGCTCAGCCCGGCCTGGCCCTGGTCGTCGTCGACCGCCTCCAGGCCCTCGACGACCCCCGCCTCCCGCTCTCCGGCCCCCGCCTCACCGACGCCGCCCAGGCCCTGGCCCACCTCGCCCGCACCCACCACGTCCCAGTCCTGGCCATCCTCGACACCGACCACCCCGACCTGATCACCACCCTCGGCCTCGACACCACCCTCACCCTCCACCCCCACCCCGACGCCCCCACCACCCAACTCCTCATCACCATCGCCGAACGCGACCTCGGCACCCAAGCCACCCTCACCCTCACCGCCGACCGCACCCACGCCCGCCTCACCGACCCCACCCCCCACGACCCCTACACCCACCCCCGCCCGGCGCCGGAGGCGCCCAACACCCCCGCCCCCACGGCCCCGGCGCCGGAGGCGCCCACACAGGCCTCCGCCCGGCCCACCATCGCCGTCCCCGGCCACCCCGCCCAGGACACCGCCGCCGCGCCCCAGCCCGACCCCGACCCGGACCCCGACCCCGACCCCGAGGTCACCCCGGGCACCGCCGCCGCCCTGGACGCCCTGACGCCAGACCAGCCCCCCGCCCACCCGCTGCGCCCGACCCGGGACCGCGCGGCGCGTACGGTCGCGCCCCGGCCCGCCCGCCCCGGCGGCGGGGACTACGCGGGCCGGGACTACAGCCACTTCCTCAACATGATCAACTCGGTCGTCGAGCAGACCCTCCAGGAGCACAGCGGCGACACCGAAGCCGCGATCACCGCGCTGGAGCTGAAAGCAATTCCGAACGGAATGGCCCTCTTCGAGGCAACCCGAGTCGGCGGAAATTACGAGCACACCGTCTACCCGGAACGCCTCGAATTCCTCAGCAAGAAATCCCGCGACGGAGCCGACGACATCTGGGAGGGCCGCCACAAGTGGGAGAACGGCCCACTCATGGACCAGCTCAAGGCCGGCACCCACCAGGACATCGACGTCGACGTCCTGGACACCAACGCCGCCTTCTGCAGCTCCCTGAAGACCTGGCTGCCCATCGGCGCCCTGCAGCACCAGCCGGACGGCGGCTTCAACCCCAAGCGCTCCGGCATCTACCTCCTGCCCAAGCGCCCCACCTGGGAACACCCGCACCTGCCCGACCCGATCGGCAACCGCCGCGAGCCCGGCCCGGTCCTCCTGGACGACGCCACCATCCGCCTCCTGATCCGCTGCCACAAGCTCGGCCTCGCCGAGGCCCCGCACATCACCCAGGCGTGGACCTCCGGCGCCTCCGAAAACATCGCGGAGAAGTTCCGCCGCGTCCTCACCACCGCCCGCGAAAAGGCCATCCTCGACGGCGACGACGTCACCGAGAAATACGTCAAGGCGATTTACTCAAAGTTCGTCTCCACCATCGGTGAATCCACCTACAACCGAGATCTTCGCCGACCCGACTGGATGCATATCATTCGCAGCCAGGCATTCGCCAACCTCTGGTACAAGGCACACCGCGCCCACGAACACGGCCTCACCATCGTCCGCCTCCGCGGCACCGACGAACTCCACATTACCGGCGACACCGCATGGCGCACGGTATTCACTGAAGGCCGCCTCACCACCCAGCTGAAGCTCAAGAAGCAGTACACCCTTTACGCGAAGGCCACCTAATGTCGACCGACGGCTGGAAGAACTTCGGCAAATACGGCGCCGACCTCGACCCCGAAAATCGCCACGGGAAAATCGTCCTCGCCCGCGCCCTCGAAGACGCCCTGGAACGGATGATCGTCGAAGGCGGCATCAAGTCCCCCGTCACCACCCGCCGCGGCCTCACCGCCCGGATGCGCTACCTCACCACGACCCAAGGCGGCGCCCAGGCCATGGCCGACGCCGGCATCACCGCCGTCCCCAAGACCATCAGCGCCTGGACCAAGGGCACCCAGAACCCCCTCCCCGCCAACCTCGACGCCATCGACACTGCCTACTGGAACCTCCGGGCCGCCAACATCCTCAACAACCCCGGCGCGTTCAAGCAGCACCTCAACAACCAGGGCAAGGGCACCAAGGTCGAGATCCACCCCATCAACCAGGACGTCGTCGACGAACCGCGCCGCCGCGACAACCTGCGCATCCGCACCCTGCGGGTCCGCTACGTCTGGGACGACGCCGTCGACGCGATGATCGCCGGCGACATCGGCAAGCTCGAGGAGATCTGGGACGACATCATCGCCGACCTCGACTCCGACTGGGGCGCCTACACCTACGTCCGCCACATCGGCCTCGGCGCCTGACCACCCCCACCAGCCGCGCGCCCGCCCCACCGGGCACAGCAGCGCGTACATCCCCGCCCCCGCAACTGCGCCTCCGCGATCTCCCAGGGACCGGTGATACCGCCGGCCAGGGCGAAGAAGACAGCGTGACGGCGCGCGAGCTGTTCAGGCCGCCCTCACGTAGAAGCAGACGCCGGCCCGGCCGGTCACCGTGAGGACGCCGTCGGCCACGTCCAGGACAGCCGCCCAGCCGACCGTCGGCCCCGCCCAGCCCTCCAAGTCGTCGAACCGCGCCCACCCGCCGGACGCCAGCCCGGCCAGGCGCGGACCTGGCCCGCGGCCGCCGGCCGACGCGAACGTCTCGACCCGGTGCGAGGCCGCGAAGACCACCTGCGCCCGCCGCGCGTCGACGGCCCACGCCTGCATGCCCAACGGCCGCAGCGGCCCGCTGCCGACGTCGACGGCGCACATCGTCCGCCGTCCACCGGCGCCGCCTCGTCGCTCACACCAAGCCAACGAGCCGGACCCCGGAGGCAACCCGCCAGCGGCCGGCCCCGCCCCGCTGCGCACCACCGGGCCCCGGACCGGAGCTCCACCACCTTGGCCAAGCCGCCCGCCAACCGGCACCGCGCCACACGCCCGAACGCCCGGCCTCCCGGAGGACTTCCCGGTACAATTCTCGAAGCGCCGCATCATGAATCCCCGGTACAACCCGGAGGGGAGACGGGGCATCAGGCGGGATTCCCTGACCGTGAAATTCTGATACAGGCTCAGGCTGATAGAGTCCGGTACAACTTCCCTGCCCCACAGCGGGAAATCCGTCGGATATGAAGGGCAATCAGCCCGATGCGGTTGACCGCCAATCAGGCGCGTTACAGAAAATGTCACCACTGCCTTGCACAAGCCTCGATTTGGTCGCTAGAATTGCCTGACTGGTTCAGACCATTTGACGAGGGTTATAGCTGACTCAGAGTCACAGACTCCCCGGCCAACAACTTGTAACGAGACAGGGACCGTGACATACCGGAGCCCGGTACACAACAGGGCAGGCGCCCGGAGGGCGTCCACCGAAGGAGCCGGTCGAGCCCGGGAGTGAGCCCGGCCGGAGCAAGCAGAGCCCGAGAGCATAGAAGAAAAGCCTAGTTCAGAGCCCTAAAGGGCCGAGTCCATGAGGGGAGAGGCCACCCAAAGGCTCGAACACGGTACAAGGGCCGGCCCCGAAGAGACGCCACCGATGAGGCGAGAGTTGTACCGACCCTCCCTCCTAGCTTGCCAAGAGCCACGGAGTGGCGTTACATCATTCCGTCACGATAGTGACGGCGCGTCATGTGTCCGGAGGAC
>NZ_JBHXTL010000038.1:0-70327 GCF_042677365.1 Kitasatospora sp. NPDC127116 | reverse complement strand
GGGGGTGCCCGTGACCCCCGCCGGCGACCGGCGCGTGCGCGGCCCGCCGGGGCCCCCGGCCCGGGCCGCCCACGGCGGGCGGTCAGCTGGTGCGGCGGCGGCGGGCCAGGAAGAAGGCCCCCGCGCCGGCGCCCACCAGCAGCGCTCCGACGCCCGCGATCAGGCCGGTCCGGTCGCTGTCGGCGCCGGTGGAGGCCAGGTGGCCGCCCACCGGCCGGTCACCGGCCGCCGGGGCGTCGCCCGCGGGCGCGGCGGGCGCCGAAGCGGCCGGGGCGGCCGGTGCCCTGGTGACGTCGCCGGCCTGCTGGGCGGCGGGCGCGTCGCCGCCCGGCTGCGGCTTCGAACCGTTCGAACCGTTGGAGCCGGTGGACGGGGTCGGGGCCGGGGTCCCGGTGCTCTCCGGGGTGCCGGTCGGGGCGGGCATGGTGGTGGGCTTCGGTTCCGGGGCGACGACCCGGACGGTGGCGCCGGGCGAGCACATGGTGGTGCCGCGGAAGGGCGTGCCGTCGCCCTCGTTGACGAACACGCAGGGGTTCAGCTCGGTCGCGCCCTGCGGCATGTCGGCCGGGTAGCTGACCCGGACCCGCTTGGTCTGCGAACTCCCGGGGGCCGCAGAGGAGTTGCGGCCGTCCAGGTAGAAGCCCGCCGGAGGCTCGGCCTCGGTGGTGACCGGCGCCAGGACGGTCCAGGTGCCGTCGGCGCCGCGGACCTCGACCCTGGCGTGCCGGTCGGTGAACAGCACGTTGCCGAGGTTGGTGTAGGCGGACGGCGTCGGGTTCCTGAGCACCGCGTCGAACTCGATGGGCGCCCCGCCCGCGACGGCGGTGGCCGGGACCCCGGACACGCCGTTGGTGATCCCCTCCACGTTGATCACGTGGGTGTCGTTGAGCGGCGGCTCGACCGGGGAGTCCTGCCACCAGCCCTTGACGGCGGTGCGGAAGGCGAGGTTCGGGCCGGTGCCGCCGTTGGTGGCCCCGTCGTGCGGCTTGCCCATCGGAACACCGAGGCGGAGCCTGACGTCGGTGCCGCCCGCCGGAACCGTCACCTTGCCGGTGCCGCCCGCGTTGACCAGCCGGTTCCCCTCGGAGCGCGCCTTCAGGTCCACCGGCAGCCAGCCACCGGTCATGTCGCTGAAGTAGTCGAGGCTCAGGGCGTTCGGCGGCGTCCCGAGGTCGCTCTCGATCTCGAAGTCCAGCACGACGGACGTGCCCTGGTCCCCCGGGTTGCCGATGTGCTCGGTGAACTCGACCGGCCCGCCCGCGAAGCCGACCACCGCCGGGGCGTGCACGGTCAGGCTGAGCGGCCCGGCGGCGGCGAACGCCGGGGTCGCGGTCACGGCGCCGCCGCCCACCAGCGCGGCGGTCAGCGCGACCGCCGGAACGAGCCGGCGGGCCCGGTTCAGGGCACGGTTGGTCTTGCGCATGGGATCCCCCTGGATTTCCGCTCCGGACCGGCACGCCGGATCCGGGCAGCACGAAGCAAGCCTGGTGAGTGGTGTGATCGCGGCCGCGCCCGACGGGCCGACCGTTCCGGCGGCGTTTCCCGCCGCTCACCTACTAGGACGTACGGGGGGCGGCGAGGTTGCAGGTCGTCCCGGAACTTTTTCCCGGGCCTTCCGCGGCACCCCGCGCAACCCCCGCCGGGCTGCTCAGACCTCGTACACCGCACCGGCCCGGGCGACCTCGACCGGCCCCGGGTAGGCGGCCGCGGCGTCCCGCCGGTTGTGCTCGGCGTCGGTCCACGGGGGGATGTGGGTGAGGACGAGTCGGCGGGCGCCGGCCGCGGCGGCGTGCTCGCCCGCCTCGCGGCCGTTGAGGTGGACGGCCCGATAGGTGTCGCGCCCGTCGATGTACGCCGCCTCGCAGAGGAAGAGGTCGGTGTCGCGGGCGAGTTCGACGAGTTCGGCGCTCTCGCCGGTGTCCCCGCTGTAGACCAGCGAGCGGCCGTCGTGCTCCAGCCGGAAGGCGAAGGCGTCGACGGGGTGGTTGACCTGGGCGACGCCGATCCGGAACGGGCCGAGCTCGAAGCTGCCGGGGGTGAGCGTGCGGAACTCGAACACCTCCTTCATCCCGGGGTTCTCCGGCATGTCGTAGGCGCGGGCGAGCCGCTCGGCGGTGCCGGCCGGACCGTACACGGGCAGCAGTTCGGGGCAGCCCTCGGCGCGGTAGTTGCGCGCCACCCAGTAGGCGCACAGGTCGACGCAGTGGTCGGCGTGCAGGTGGCTGAGCAGGACGGCGTCGACGTCGTAGAGGCCGGTGTACTTCTGGAGGGCACCGAGGGCTCCGTTGCCGAGGTCGAGCACGACGCGGTAGCCCTCGGCCTCGACCAGGTAGCTGGAGCAGGGCGAGTCGGCGGCCGGGAAGCTCCCCGAACACCCCACCACGGTCAGTTTCATCCGAGCCCCTCCGCCCCGACACATCCTGGCTGCTGCTGGAAAACGGCATCGCCGTCCTCCACCGGACAGCGTGGAAAACGGCATGGAAAACGGCAGGCCGGGCGCGGCGAACCGGCCGGTAGCACTGCGTTGGTGTGTCGAGGGTAAGGGCGGAGCGGCACTTTGCCCCCGTCCCCGTGCCGGGCTGTGGGCGGAATCACCAGAACGCCGGGAGCTGGAGCGGGGGTGGTTGACGGGCCGGGGATCAGCGGCGCCGGGGCCGGTTGCGGGCCCAGGTACGGATGGTGAACGGGTACCACCGCGGGCGGCCGCTGCCGTCGATCACGTCCGGATCGGGCAGCAGCCGGTGCCGGCGGTAACTGCGGACGGTCGCGGGCCGGACGTTGATGTGGCGGGCGATCTCGGCGCAGGACCACAGCTCGGGGCCACGGGTCACGGGGGCACCTCCGGGGGACGGGGGCGGACGTTCGTGACGCAGCCTTGCCGGACCGGCCGGGACTCCGGGCGCAGAACGGGCATTGTGGCAGTTCCGTGACGAACCGGGAGCAATGCGCGGACATATGCCCGACCGTCACGGCCGGCACGGTAGTGGCGTTCACCCCGGCCCGGTACGGTTCGCCGCATGAACGGCATGACCGCTACCTGGCTCGTCCTGTCGCTGCTGGGCGTCGCGCTGCTGGCCGCCGCCGCGGCGGCGCTGGTGCGGCGCACCCGCCCGGCCCCGCGCCCGTCCGGGCCGACCGGCCCGAAGCCGCGGCCGGGGGCCGGCCCCGAGCCGCAGGAGATCTGGTGGGCGCAGGTGCCGTTCGAGGACGGGCCCGGGTCCAAGGACCGCCCGTGCCTGGTGCTGCGGGTGCACGGCCGGACCGCCACCGTCGCCAAGATCACCAGCAAGCACCACGCGGAACGCCCGGGCGTACTGCCGCTGCCGCCCGGGACGGTGGGTGACCGGGAGGGCCGGGCCAGCTGGCTGGAGACCGACGAGCTGCGCGAGGTACCGCTGTCGGCCTTCCGCCGCCGGGCCGGCGCGGTGGACCGGCAGGTCTGGGCCCGGGCGCAGCGGGCGCTGCCGCGCGGTTAGCGGCCTGCCCCCGGATGCCGCGGGCCCGGCGAGGATCCACGGGACGGGCCCTGGCCCCTGGGCCCTACGCCCAGAGCTGGCCCTGCAGCGCCTCGACCGCGGCCTCGGTGGACTCGGCGGTGTAGATGCCGGTGGACAGGTACTTCCAGCCGCCGTCGGCGACCACGAAGACGATGTCCGCGCGCTCCCCCGCGGCCGCCGCCTTGCGCCCGACGCCGATCGCCGCGTGCAGGATGGCGCCGGTCGAGACGCCCGCGAAGATGCCCTCCTGCTGGAGGAGTTCGCGGGTGCGGCGGACGGCGTCCGCGGAGCCGACCGAGAAGCGGGTGGTGAGCACCTCGGCGTCGTACAGCTCGGGGACGAAGCCCTCGTCGAGGTTGCGCAGCCCGTACACCACGTCGTCGTAGCGCGGTTCGGCGGCGACGATCCTCACGCCGGGGACCTTCTCGCGCAGGTAGCGGCCGACGCCCATCAGGGTGCCGGTGGTGCCGAGGCCCGCCACGAAGTGGGTGACGGTGGGCAGGTCGGCGAGGATCTCGGGGCCGGTGCCGGTGTAGTGGGCGCCCGCGTTGTCGGGGTTGCCGTACTGGTAGAGCATCACCCAGTCGGGGTGCTCGGCGGCGATCTCCTTGGCCATCCGTACGGCGGTGTTGGAGCCGCCGGCCGCCGGGGAGGGGATGATCTCGGCGCCCCACATGCGGAGCAGTTCGCGCCGCTCCTCGCTGGTGTTCTCCGGCATCACGCAGACCATCCGGTAGCCCTTGAGCTTGGCGGCCATGGCCAGCGAGATGCCGGTGTTGCCGCTGGTGGGCTCCAGGACGGTGCAGCCGGGGGTGAGCCGGCCGTCGGCCTCGGCGCGCTCGATCATGTGCAGGGCCGGGCGGTCCTTGATCGAGCCGGTCGGGTTGCGGTCCTCCAGCTTGGCCCAGAGGCTCACCAGGCCGTCGGCGTTGCCGGGGACGGCGGCGGACAGCCTCGGCAGACGGACCAGCGGGGTGTTGCCGACGGCTTCGAGCGGACTGTCGTAACGCAAGGGGGGCCTCCGGCCAAGGCGGTGGGGTGGAGAGGGCGGTTCCCCCGCCGTGCGGGCGGGGGAACCGGGAGGTCAGCGGGCGCCGCCGGCCACGGCGGGCAGGATGGTGACGCTGTCGCCGTCGGCGAGGGCGGTGGAGATGCCCTCCAGGAAGCGGACGTCCTCGTCGTTCAGGTAGACGTTGACGAAGCGGCGCAGCTCGCCGCCCTCGACCAGGCGGGCGGCGATGCCCGGGTGGCGGGCGTCGAGGTCGGTGAAGAGTTCCCCGAGGTTGCTGCCGTTGCCCTCGACGGCCTTGGCGCCGTCGGTGTAGGTGCGGAGGATGGTCGGGATGCGGACCTCGATGGCCATGAGTGCGCTCCTGGGCGAGTCGTGGAGTGAGTGGGCCGCGGCGGAGGCGGCGGGGCGGTCACCCCGGGCTCGGCGTCGCCGGGGGCGGCGGGCCCGGGTGAGGTGGTGAAGCGGCTCTCAGCGCGAGCGCGCGGGCGTGCCGGGACAGATCGCACCGGCGTGCCGGCACAGGTCGATGTGCAGGCGCGCCACGAGGCGGGTGCCCGGGGCCTGAGTGCTCACATCGACGGAACGCATGGGCTCATCGTATAGATTCCCGGGCCCGCTCCGACATGGCCGTCTCGGGATCCGGATGTTCCCGTTCCCAGGGCTGAGACGACAGCGGCCCGCCGCCCCTTCGGGAGGGGTCGGCGGGCCGCGTCCGCGGGGGTGCCGGTCAGACCGGGTAGGCCTCGACGACCTGCACGTCTTCCTCTGTGATCTCGCCGTCCACGATGCGGAACGAGCGGAACTGGTACGGGTCGTCCTCGCCCTCGCCCTCGGCGGTGGAGACCAGGACGTAGTGGGCGAACGGCTCGGAGGCGTAGCTCACGTCGGTGCGCGAGGGGTAGGCCTCGGTCGCGGTGTGCGAGTGGTAGACGATCACCGGCTCCTCGTCCCGGTCGTCCATCTCGCGGTAGAGCTTGAGCAGGTCGCCCGAGTCGAACTCGTAGAAGGTGGGCGAGCGGGCGGCGTTGAGCATCGGGACGAACCGCTCGGGCCGGCCGCTGCCGGCCGGTCCGGCGACCACGCCGCAGGCCTCGTCCGGGTGGTCGGCGCGGGCGTGGGCCACGATCCGGTCGCGGAGTTCTCGGGTGATGGTCAGCATGCGGGCCAGGATAGCCACGCCCCGGCGGCTGTCCGCCGGGGCGTCCGAGGCGCGGTCGGTGGGTGTCCACGTCCGACCGGCGGGTGTCCGCGTCCGGTCCGTGGCGCCGGGGTCGGGGCCGTGGCCGGGCCGTGGCGTCCGGGCCCGGTCAGCGGGCGTCCAGGCTCCCGTCGCCGGCGGGCAGGCTGCCGTCGGCGGCGGGCTGCCGGTCCGCGGCGACGTCGTGGAGGGCTCGCGGGTCGCGGCGCTTGAGCACCTGGTAGCCGACCACCAGCAGCAAGGCCCAGCACGGGAAGACGAACAGCGAGATCCGGTTGTCCCGGTCCAGTCCGATCAGCACCACGACCAGGGCGAGGAAGGCGAGCGCGGCCCAGCTGACCCAGGAGCCGCCGGGCGCCTTGAAGGTGGGCGCCGGCAGCTGGCCGGCCCGCCAGGCCCGGCGGTAGCGGATCTGGGAGATCAGGATCATCGCCCAGGTCCACAGGCCGCAGACCGTGGCGACCGAGGTGATGTACTCGAACGCCCGCGCCGGGACGACGCCGTTGAGCACCACGCCGATCCCCATCAGCAGACAGGAGACGGTGATCGCGAAGGCCGGGGTGCGGCGGGAGTTGAGCCTGGTGAGCCGTCCCGGGGCCTGGCCGCGCAGCGCGAGGTCGCGCAGCATGCGGCCGGTGGAGTACATCCCGGAGTTGCAGGAGGAGAGCGCGGCGGTGAGCACCACGAAGTTGATGATGCCGGCCGCCGCCGGGATGCCGATCTTGCCGAAGGCGGCGACGAACGGGCTGACTCCGGGCCGGAATTCGGTCCACGGCACGAGCGAGAGGATGACCACCAGCGCGCCGATGTAGAACAGCATGATCCGCCAGGGCAGGGTGTTGATGGCCCGCGGCAGGGTCTTCTCGGGGTTCTCGCTCTCGCCCGCGGTGACGCCGACGAGTTCGACGCCCAGGTAGGCGAACATGACGATCTGAAGGGTCATCACGGTGGAGCCGATGCCCCGGGGGAAGAAGCCGCCGTCCTGCCAGAGGTGGCCGAGCGACGCGGTGTCACCGGCCTTGCTGAAGCCGAGGGTCAGCACCCCGACGCCGATCAGGATCATGCCGATGATGGCGGTGACCTTGACCATGGAGAACCAGAACTCGATCTCGCCGAACAGCTTCACCGAGATCAGGTTGGCCGCGTAGAGCAGGACCAGGAAGGTCAGCGCACTGACCCACTGCGGTATGTCGGGCGCCCAGAACCGCACGTAGACGGCGGCGGCGGTGGTCTCCGCCATGCCGGTGACGACCCAGAACAGCCAGTACGTCCAGCCGGTCACGTAGCCGGCGAAGGGGCCGAGGAACTCCCGGGCGTACTCGGCGAAGCTGCCGGAGACCGGTCGGTAGGTGAGCAGTTCGCCGAGCGCCCGCATGATCACGAAGATCACCAGGCCGGCGACGGCGTAGGAGAGGATCAGGCTCGGGCCGGAGCGGGAGATCGCGGTGCCGGCGCCGAGGAACAGGCCGGTGCCGATCGCTCCGCCGATCGCGATCATCTGGATCTGGCGGCTGCCGAGCCCGCGCTCGTAGCCTTCGCCGTCCGCCGCGCTGTCGACCCTTTCGTCGTACAACTTCTCGGCCACTGTGCACCGTCCTGGTCGGTCTCGGGGGTGGAGAAGTCGTACCACGCGAAGTTCGGACAGCGGTGTCCATCTGAGCGTTATTTGAGCATGACCTGGTATGGTTTGCCCGATTTTCATAAGAAATGCCCCGGCCAATCGTCCACATTCTGGACGAAACGGCCGGGGCTTGCCCGGAATCGGGCAGGATCGCTCTCCCGAGGGACGGTTCCGCTCGGACTCAGTCCGCCATGGCCTCCAGCAGCGACTCCTGCAGGGCCCCCAGCCACAGGTACGCCATCACCAGCGGCTTGCGCTCGTCGCCGTCCGGCAGCTCGTAGAGACCGTCCTCGTCGTCCTCGGTGACCTCCAGCCGGACGCCGACGGCCAGCCGCAGGTCGTTCAGCGCGCCCAGCCAGCGCTGACAGTCGGGCACCGCCAGCTTGAGCACCCCGCCGTCGCCGAGGCCGTCCAGCGCCCGGACCACGAACAGCGCGTCGTCCCGCTTGCGGGCCCGCAGGTCCAGCTCGGTGAAGCGGCGGAACTCGCCGGACGCGATCCTGGCCTCCTCGTCCTCCGGCTTCCCCGGGTCGCCGTAGGCGTCCGGGAAGAGCCGGGCCAGCGCCGGGTCGGCGGGAGCCTCGGTCGGGCCCTCGGCGAACAGCGCGGCCAAGGGGTCGTCACCCTCCCCGCCCGGGCCGGGGCCGATCAGCTCCAGCAACTGCACTTCCAGCGAGCGCAGGATGGAGGCCTCCCACTCGTCCAGCGCGATCGCCGCGCCGCCACCGCCGGCACTCTCGAACAACCCAGCCATCTGTATCGGTCAGCCCGTCTTCGTCGTCTTCGGTCGTACGGCCGGCGGTCCGGCACCCGTCGGGCCGGCCCCGGCCGCCTGTGCGCCGGTCGCGCCGGCGCCCGTCCGGCCAGCGCCGGTCGGTCCGGCGTCAGTCGTGCTGCAGCGTCGCCCAGAGGCCGTAGCCGTGCATCGCCTGGACGTCGCGCTCCATCTCCTCGCGGGAGCCGCTGGAGACCACCGCCCGGCCCTTGGTGTGGACGTCCATCATCAGCTTCCGGGCCTTGTCCTTCGGATAGCCGAAGTAGGCCTGGAAGACGTACTGGACGTAGCTCATCAGATTGACCGGGTCGTTGTGCACGATGGTCACCCAGGGCGTGTCCGGCTCGGTCACCGGCACCCCCTCGACCTCCGGGCGCTCGATCTCCACGGGCGCGACGCTCAAGCCGGGTCCTCCTCGCTGCACAGTCGTCCGTAACCCCTCATGCCCCATGCTGCCATCCGGGGGACACCCCGGCGATTCCGGCCCGGCACGCTCGCCGAGAAATCGTCACTCTGACGCTAAGTGGTAGTAGCATCATCCGTATGGACGCCACTTCCGTGCGCGCGGCCGGCTCGACCGCGCTGCTCACCGACCGCTACGAGCTCACCATGCTGCAGGCCGCCCTGCGCAGCGGGGCCGCGCACCGCCGCTCCGTCTTCGAGGTCTTCACCCGCCGCCTGCCGAGCGGCCGCCGATACGGCGTCATGGCCGGCACCGGTCGGGTCCTGGACGCCGTCGAGAACTTCCGCTTCACCACCCCCCAGCTGGACTGGCTCGCCGACCAGGACGTGGTCGACGAGACCACCCTGCGCTTCCTCGCCGACTACCGCTTCCGCGGCGACATCCACGGCTACCCCGAGGGAGAGGTCTACTTCCCCGGCTCGCCGCTGCTCACCGTCGAGGGCAGCTTCGCCGAGGCCGTGATCCTGGAGACGGTGATCCTCTCGATCCTCAACCACGACTCGGCCATCGCCGCCGCCGCCTCCCGGATGACCGCCGCCGCCGGCGGCCGCCCGGTGATCGAGATGGGCGCCCGCCGCGCCCACGAGCACTCCGCCGTCGCCGCCGCCCGAGCGGCCTACGTGGCCGGCTTCGCCGCCACCTCCGACCTGGAGGCCGGCTACACCCACGGCATCCCGACCACCGGCACCGCCGCCCACGCCTTCACCCTGGTGCACGACAGCGAACGGGACGCCTTCACGGCGCAGATCGCCTCCATGGGCAAGGGCACCACGCTGCTGGTCGACACCTTCGACCTGCGCGAGGCCGTGCGCACCGCCGTCGAGGTGGCCGGCCCCGAACTGGGCGCCGTCCGGATCGACTCCGGCGACCTCACCCTGCTGGCCCACCGGGTCCGCCGCCAGCTGGACGAGCTCGGCGCCGACCGGACCAGGATCATCGTCACCTCCGACCTCGACGAGTACGCGATCGCCGCCCTGGCCGCCGCACCGGTGGACGGCTACGGCGTCGGCACCAGCCTGGTCACCGGCAGCGGCCACCCGACCTGCGCGATGGTCTACAAGCTGGTCGCCCGCGCCGAGACCGAGGGCGGGCCGATGGTGCCGGTCGCCAAGCGCGCGGCCGGCGGCAAGACCAGCATCGGCGGCCGCAAGTGGGCGGCCCGCCGGCCCGACGCCGACGGCGTCGCCGAGGCCGAGGTGGTCGGCACCGGACCCGTCCCGGACGGGCTGCGCCCGCACCTGATGCAGGTGCCGCTGGTGCTGGACGGCGAGACCGTCGGCCGGGAGCCGCTGAGCGCCGCCCGCGAACGGCACGTGCGCGCCCGCGCCGCCCTGCCGCTGTCGGCCACCCAACTGTCCAAGGGCGACCCGGTGCTGCCGACCGAACTGGTCCTGCCCGCCGGGCCGGCCCACTGACCGGAACCCGGGGCCGGGACCGGCCCACCGGACCGGCCCCGGGGACTTCCGCCCCCGCGCGCCACTCCCTACAGTCGACCGTAGAGTTCCCCGAGTTCCCCCGGAGCTCCCCGAGTACCCCCCGCGCCCGCCGCGGCCGGGCCGCGTACTCCCGAGGGCTCCCCCCACCGGGGCGCCGCCTCCCGCGGGCCCCCGAGATCCGAGGATGCGAGCCATGCACCGGGCACTGATCGTCGTCGACGTGCAGAACGACTTCTGCGAGGGCGGCAGCCTGGCCGTCGCCGGCGGCGCCGAGGTGGCCGCCGCCATCACCGACCTGATCGCCGAGTCCTCCCCCGGCTACCACCACATCCTCGCCACCCGCGACCACCACATCGACCCGGGCGACCACTTCTCCGCCGAACCGGACTACGTCGACAGCTGGCCGCCGCACTGCGTGGCCGGCACCGAGGGCGTGGGCTTCCACCCCAACTTCGCACCCGCCGTCATCTCCGGCGCGGTCGAGGCGGTCTTCGACAAGGGCGCCCACTCGGCGGCGTACAGCGGCTTCGAGGGGCTGGACGAGAACAACCGCGGTCCGGTGGAGTGGCTGCGCGAGCGGCAGGTCGACCAGATCGACGTGGTCGGCATCGCCACCGACCACTGCGTCCGGGCGACCGCGCTGGACGCGGCCCGGGCGGGCTTCAGCACCCGGGTGCTGCTGGACCTCACCGCCGGGGTCGCCGCGGAGACCACCGCCGCCGCGCTGGCCGAGCTGCGGGCGGCCGGGGTCGAGCTGGTCGGCACACCGCTGGTCCGTCCGTAGCTGCTCCCGGGGCCGCGCCCGGGGGGTGCTCGCGGGGGTGTGCTCGCGGCTGGCCTGTTCGCGGGAGCACGGTCGGGGGGGCGTGCTCGCCGGGTCGTGCCCGCGGGGCCGCTCAGACCACCAGCAGCTCCACCACGTCCGTCCCGCCGGCCCGGTACGCCTCGCGCAGTTCGCCGCCGACCACGTCCGGGTCGGCGGCCAGCCGGGCCCCGCAGACGTACACCACGCGGACGCCCAGGTACTCCATCCGGTGCTGGCCGCCGCGCACCCAGGCGGCCTCGCCCTCGCTCACGCAGCGCAGCTCCGAGTCCACCTCCACCGCGACGCCCCGCTCCGGCCAGTAGAGGTCCGGGACGGCGATGTACGTACCGCCGCGCATCCGCAGCTCGGGGGCGCTCAGCGGCGCCGGCAGCAGCCACTCGTCCATCAGGCTCCCCAGCCGCTCCAACACCAAATCCCGCTCGGTGGCCATCAGTTCGTCCAGCGCGGCACGCACCCGAGGCTCGCAGGTCAGCCCGGAGTCGGTCAGCTCGGCCACCAACTCCCGCACCGTGCAGTGGTTCCCGGGCAGAACGAGGGCCTCCCTCAGCACCTCGCGCACCGGGGCCGGGCCGCCCGACGGCTCCGCCGTCCACTCGACCAGCGCGTCGGCCACCGCCCGGGCCACCGGCGCACAGGCCAGCCCGTGCACCGAGCGGGCCACCAACTCCCGTTCGGTGCGCCGGATCCGGACCTCACCGACGTCCTTCAGCCGGCGCTGCCGGGGCACCAGGACGTCCACCCCCGTCACCGCGGGCAGCCGGGGCACGACGGTGAAGCCGTACAGCGCCAGCGCGGCCGTGCCGGTGATCACCGCACCCTCCCGGCGACCCTCCTCGCGACCGTTCTGCGCGGCGTACAGCAGCGCGGCCCACATCCGCTGCTCGGGGGTGGGCTCGGCGGCCTGCAGCAGGTAGACCCTGGGCAGCATCCGCTGCCAGGGTCCACCCCGGCGGCAGTGCTCGGTGATGATCCGGGCCGGCACGCCCCGGGCGCGCAACTGGCTCGCGGTGACGACGTTCTGCTGACGCTTCGCCAGCTCCTCCAGGGACGGCGGCGGCATCGGAATCCGGTAGCTCATGCCGACACCATCCCCAACCCCCCGGACCCGCGACCGGGACCCTGACGCACTGTTACTCAACCGTCGCGAAACCGGGATCAGCCCGCACTAAAGTCCTCATACCCTCACTCATTTGGAGTAATTGACGCTCATCAGGTTGTCATATGTGATCGAAAACGATCGTCGACCTGGTCGCCTGACCCAGAGTGATCAAAGGCATACGGCGAGGGATGCCCAAGGCGTCAATCCCGCCCCGGGGATTGCCTAGGCTTACGTCATGTCACGTGACGAGACCGCCGGCCTCCGCGCGGCCCAGCTCCGCCTCGGCCGCCTGCCCGGATACGTCCGCCGCCCGGACCCCGCCCGCCGCAGCGGCGAAAAGGGCCATACGTACAAGAAGGGCTGGGAGGTCCGCTTCACCGCCCGCAGTGAAGCCGAGATAGCAGAGATCCGCGACCTCGTGGTCGCCGCCGGGTTCGCCCCGGCCAGGCCCTTCTTCAAGGGCCATCAGCTCATCCAGCCCGTCTACGGCATGGCCGCCGTACAGGCCTACCTGGCCGCTAGACAGGCTGCCGAGGAACACGCCGCCCGGGCCGCACTCGGCCGCCGACGACGGGCCCCGGGGCAGCCCGCCGGTGAGCACGCCCCCGGAGCCGTCACGGGCGGCGGGCACACCCCGGGGACGCACACCCCGGGGACGCACGGCTCCGGGGCGCTCTCCACCGGTCCGCACGCCTCCGGGGCGCTCTCCGTCGGCCCGCACGCCTCCGGGGCGCTCTCCGTCGGCCCGCACGGCCCCGGGGCGCTCTCCGCCGGTCCGCACGGCTCCGCAACGCACGGCTCCGGGACGCACGCCGCGGGCGCCGCGCACCGGCGCGAGCGCGAGGAGGCCGCCGCCGGAGCAGCCGCGGCGGCTGCGGCCGCGGCCGCGGCAGTGGCACAGGCGGCCCGGCGACGGGCCGTCGAAGCCTTCCCGACCCAGGTCGAGCGGGACACCGCCGTCGACCGGATCACCCCCACGGAGGCCCGTACGACCTCCTGACCGGCGGCCGCTCCGCCCGCCCTCCCGCCCCGGCCGGTCCCGTTCAGGCCGGTTCCGTTCAGGCCGGTCCCGTTCAGGCCGCCGGGGCGCGGTCGATGTGCCCGGCGGCGCCCGGCCGCCACGGAACCGCCCCAACGCGCACGCCGTCGACGCCGTCAACGCCGCGCGCACGACCGTCACCGTGATGACGACCGTGTCCCCGTCCGTGGTGATCTCCGCGACGATCGTGAGTGCGGTTGTGCGGGTGGTTGTGCGGGCGCAGGTTCGCGCCCTGAGCGTGGACGCCAGCCTCCTCAGGCCCTACGGTGTCACATCAACTGCCTTGCAGCCACAGCCGTCCTACACGCTCTGACCAGCTGCGACACGCTCGCACCTACGAGTCCCCCGTCACTGCGCAGTACTGCCCCGCCGGCCCTCGCCGGCCGCCTTCCCGGCCGTCCCGCCGCCGCGCCGCACCCGGTCGCCACCGGAACCGGCCTGGCGGCGGCGGGTTCCGGGCATTCCATCGGATTGGTCACCCAGCGCACCGAGGGCCTACCGTAGAGTGAGCACAGATGATCGACCGTCAGAAACCCATCTCCCTTTCCGAGAAGCCGAGATGACCAACCGTCACGAGAGTTCCGCCGAGCCGCCCCCGGGGCCCGGCGAGCCGGCGGACGTACCACTGGAGTTCACCGCGTTCTGCGAACTCCACCGCCCCCGGTACCTCAGCTATGCGCGCGTGTGGCTGACCGAGCACGCCGCCGCGGCCATCGCCGTCCAGCAGGCCTTCGCGGAAATCGCGGTGCACTGGCGGGAGTTGATGGGCAGCTCCAACCCGACCGCGCACGCCTGGGAAATCCTGCGCGGCACCGTCGCCGAACACACCCGCCGGGTGACCGCCGACCCGGACCGGCGCCCGGCCGAGGACGACCTGGCGATCCTGCACTACGTCGTCGGCCTCGCCGCCCCCGAGATCGCCGACGTCATCGGCACCGACGCCGCCAGCGTGGCCGGACGGCTGCGCCGCACCATGCTGCGCGAGGCCTCCGGCTGGTGACCCCGCGCCCCCGCCGCCCCCGGCCCGGCCTCAGACCCGTTCGCCCGTCACGTCGAACAGATGGTGCACCGGGTCGTGGATCAGGTACCGGGCGAACGACTCGACCGTGAACCGCGCCCCGTCGCTGCGGTTCCCGGTCCGCCCCCACTGCTCGCCGGCCACCCGCTCGAAGGCCCCTGCGAGCCTCTCCGCGGCCTCCGCCAGCTCCCCGGCCACCACCTTCGGGTCCTGCTCCCCGTAGCGCTCTGCGACGGCCGTGTCGTCCTGGTCCCAGTTCGGGAACAGCGGGTCCTCCCGGTCCAGCATCAGGCCCAGCCGGACCTCGAACAGCCGGAAGACATCCCGGACGTGGCACGCGTACTCCAGGTCCGACCACACCCCCGCGGCGGGCCTGCGGCGCAGTCCGTCCGCCTCCCCCGCCAGCACCGTCAGCCAGCCCTCCGCATTGGCCCGGACCATCCCCGCAACGTCCTCCCGGACCACCCGCGGAGTGTCCAACCCGCAGTCGGGACACGGGCGTTCCAACACCCAGGTCCAGTCCTTGGTGTCCGGGACGATCCCGGCGTCGGTGCTGTCGGTGGCGGCGATCGACGTGCTCTCGACCGGCGTGCTCTCAGAAGCGCTCATGGGCCCAGCATCTCCACCACCCGACAAGCCCCACCAGTGGCAATGACGCCAGCGATCGCCGAAATGCTGCCACCCCCGGCGCACCGACCGGCGCATTCCCTCATCACACGCCCCCATCCCCGCGCGCACACCAACCCGATGCGCACCCGCACCACCGGGATCAAATACGTGGACGAACCGGAAACCGGCCCGCCATCCTGAACGCCATGACCGCCGACACCACCAACCCCGCCGACCTCGCCGCCCTCGCCGTGAAACCCACCCTGCACGGCCCCACCATCCGGCTCGTCCCCCTCGACGAACGGCACACCGACCCGATGTGGGAACTCTGCACCGACAAGACGACCAACCGGCTCACCGGCACCCGCACCGCCTTCACCCGCGACCGGATCCACCAATGGTGCGCCACCCGCCCCGACCAGCCCGACCGCCTCGACCTCGCCGTCGAGGACCCCACCACCGGCCGCTTCCTCGGCGAAACCGCCCTCACCGACGTCGACCCCGACAACTCCTCCGCCAGCTTCCGGATCGCCCTCACCCCGGACAGCACCGGCCGCGGCATCGGCACCGAGACCACCCTCCTGGTCCTGCGCCACGCCTTCGAGACCATCCGCCTCAACCGCGTCCACCTCGAAGTCTTCGAGTACAACGAACGCGCCGCCCACGCCTACCGCAAATCCGGCTTCACCCTCGAAGGCCGCTCCCGCCAGGCCCACCACTGGGACAACCGCTACTGGGACGTCCTCCAGATGGCCGCCCTACGCGACGAATGGCTCACCACTCACTGATACGAACCCCCACCCGCCGCCCCCCGCCGCCGCGCCCGCACCACGAGCGCCACGACACCACCGACCACCAACACCAAACCCCCGGCCGCCACCCCCACCACGACCCCCACCCCGCTCCCGCTGCTCCCGCGGTCCCCCTCGGGGACCATCGGCTCCACGGAGGGCTCGTCGCTCTCCTCAGCCACCGGAGGCGGGGTGCCCTTCGCCTCCATTCGCCCGATCAGGGGATTCTCCCGAGACCCGTTGTCCACGGCGGGATTCGCTTCCAGGGCCTTCGCCGGCGCGACGAGCCCGTAGCCGTACTGGTTGTTGGGTACCGTCGGTCCACCGGCGGGGCGTGTGGCCGACTTGATCATTCGATTGATCACCTGCCCGGCGGACAGGTTCGGGTACTTGGCACGGATGAGCGCCGCAGTCGCAGAGACATAGGCAGTGGAATCCGAAGTGCCGTTCCTCCGCTCGTAGCCTGTCGAGGACTTCAGCGCGGAACGGTAGATCCCTACACCGGGCGCGGTGAGCGTTGTCTCGACGCCCGGCGTGGAACGCTCCCACACAATCCCGTTGGAGTCCACGGCTCCCACTGCTACGACACCCGGGAAAGCAGCCGGGTACTCGACGCCCAAGCCGGACCCGCTGTTACCCGCACTGGCGACCAACACGATGTCCTTGGAAACCGCATAATTGACCGCCTTCCGCAGCTTCGAATCGTAGCGGGAATAGCCTCCGAGGGAGATGTTGACAACCTTCGCATCGTGGTCCGCCGCGAAGCGAATCGCATCCGCCAAGTCGTTCTGCTGAGGATCAGGGGTTGGCTGCGAGTCCAGGGTTGCCTGGGAGTCCGGGCCGTCACCACCAGACTTGATCTTCACTGGCAGAATCTTCGCCTTCGGGGCAAGGCCCATGATCCCTTCCTGGGAACCATGCCCGTGCCCTGCAATCAGGCTCGCCATCCCGGTGCCGTGACCGTCGCTGTCCACCCGGCCGTCCGTATTGCCACCGGAGAAGTCGCCTCCAGGAAGCACCTGCCCGGTCAGATCCGGCTGGTCCTGGTTCACTCCCGTGTCGATCACCGCGACAATCACACCATCGCCCTGGCTCGTCGGCCAGACTTTCGCCTCTGCCTCGAACGACTTCAGAGCCCATTGCTGATCCCTGATTTGATCGGCCGATGCCACCGGCGCGGCGACACCCCAGATCAGTGCTCCGGCAGCAAAGGCCGCCGTACCGCGTGTCAATCGGCGGCTCGTCAAGCCTGGTCACCCCACTCAGCGCGGCATCCCGCAGGTCGCCGACCTGCGGGATGCGATCAGAACCGTTGTCCGCTAACGGACCGGTTTTTCATTCCACCACGTTCGGATTCGCGGGCTTGTCCGACGCCCAGGTCTCCTCGTCCTCAACGAGGTAGTCGGGGCGCTTGCCTTCCCGCCCCCGGTCCTTCTTATGTCCTTGCGCCCCACTCAGCGGGACACCCGAGGACACACCGCTCGTGCCCGCAACGCCCGGCTCACCCCGGAGCCGGCTTCGCGCTCCCAGGCCGGACCCACCCTCGGTGAATGCCTGCTTGCCCTGTACCGCACCAGGCTTCGCCGTGTCTCCGGCGGCTCCGCCGGGTCGCGCCAAGGACCCCCCGGGCCGCTTTCCGCCAAGCGCTCCCCGGCCCCCGGCACCGATGCCGGGGGCAGCCTCACCGGAACCGCCAAGAGTCCGGGCGCCACGCGGCCCGAAACTCTCGACCGGCGTCGCACCACCCGAAATATCCCTACCGCCGGTGCCGAGCTTCCCCGGACCGACGATCGGCCCACTCGGGGAAGCGGTCGTCGGACCGGTCGTACGAGGGGCCTCCGGACCGTTGCCACCCCCGAACGGCCCGGCGGCGGGACCCCCGGTCTGCACGAGATCCACTCCCGAGGTCTGTGTCCCGGCAAGCCCAGGATTCGGCATGCTTCCACTTGTGGGGACCACCGGCCTGCCGGAGATGCCATCTCCGAAACCGCGACTCGGAGAGGCCACTGACTTCGGAGGAGCTTGCGCCGTGCCGCCCTTGATCCCCGAGTCCGTCGGAGCCGGGGCGCTCCTCGCCACCAACCGAGCCGTCATCGGCGGCTCGGAGGACTTGCGTTGAGGAGGCGGAGCAGTCCTTGCCCCTGTCGATGCTCCCGCCGCCCCCACCGAGGTGCCCGACACCATCGCGGCCGCTGTCGCCGCGGCCCCGCTCGGATCGCCTTGAGACCCATCTGTCGGGTCGTCTCGGATCGGCTGTCGCGGTCTCAGATCCAGTGACGGCGGGGGCTTCAGGGCCGGGGTGGCGATGCGGTAGTGCATGGCGAGGGTTTGCATGATGGCGGCCGCTTCGGCCTTCTTGCGGTCGGCGAGGGGGAGGTGTTCGTCGTCGTCGCCGAAGAGGGCGTCGCCGACGGTGTCCTTGACCTTGTCCCAGTTGCCGGGTTCCTCGGGCATGTCGCGTTTGGCCTTGGCCATGGCTTCGGAGGCGGTGTGGAGGATGTTGGCGGCGTCGTTGGCGTAGGCGGCGGCGTTGTTGATGCTGGCGGCCAGGGTGAGCATGCGGGTGTGGAAGGCGTCGCTGGTGGTGCCTTCCCAGGAGGTGGCGGCTTCGGTGCTGGCTTTGGTGAGGGTCTGGCGGATCTGTTTGAGGGTGTCGGCGGCCTTGCGCCAGGGGTCTCCGGCGGCCATCACCGCGCCGGGGTCGAGGGCCTGTGCCATGGTGCGGAGCTGGGCGTGGCTGTACTTGGTGAAGTCGGTGTAGACCACGGGCGGTCGGCCTCCGTTCGGTCCGGGCGGGCGGCGGTCAGACGGTGGCGTTGCCGCGGGTGGACGGGGTGAGGTTCTGCTGGGCCGCGGCCTGGCTGCCGGCGGAGGGGTGGGCGACGGACCAGCCGTCGTCGCCGAGTTTGAGTTTCGCGGCGGCGTGCTGGTCCTGCTCCTCGTAGTTGGCGGCGGTGAGGTCGGCCTTCTGCTGGGCCTCGTTCACGGCTTCCTGGAGCTGGTTGAGGACGTCGCGCAGCGCGTCCCGCATGGTGCCGTAGCGGCCGTGGATCTCGGTGGCTTCGGCGAAGGTGCCGAAGGCGTTCTTGCCGATGCCGCTGCGGCCGTGCGTGTCGCTGCCGTCGGCGTGTTTCTGGAAGTCGGCGAGCAGCAGCCGTACTTGGCCGGCGAAGGCGCGGAGTTGTTCGACTTCGATGCGGTAGCCCTGTCCGGCTCCGCCGGTCGATCCGGTTCCGGTGGTCCCTGATCCCATTTCGGCGCCTCCCCCGTGCGTCCGTCCCTGGCGGTCGGGGCCGGGCCCCGGTGTCTCATGTCTAACACACCGGGCCCGAATCCCGCCCGGGGCTTGGTCAGTTCGCGGTCGTCCCGGTCCGTCGGGCGTCGGTGAGGGCGCGTCGGCAGAGCGAGTCGGCGTGCCGGGTGGTTTCGGGGAGGCGGTAGTGGCGGGCGAGTTGGAGGGTGGTGCGGACGGCGGTGTCGAGGCCGGTGCGGTGGCCGACGGAGACGAAGACGGGTTTCACGCCTTCTCTGGTGCGGACGGCGCGGCCGACCTCCTCGCCGGTGGCGGGGTCGGTGAGCGGGGTCCAGGAGCCGCGGGGCGCGTCGGGTTCGTGGTGGTCGAAGGTGAAGGGGGTCTTGGCGACGCCGAGGGTGCGCAGTCCGGTGAGGACGCCGAGGTGGCTGGCGAGGCCGAGGCGGCGGGGGTGGGCGAGGCCGTAGCCGTCGCAGACGACGAGGTCGGGGGTGCGGGTGAGTGCGGCCAGTGCGTCGAGGACGGCGGGGAGTTCGCGGAACGCGAGGAGTCCGGGGACGTACGGGAAGGCGATCCGGCCGACGGCGGTGGCCTGTTCGACGACGGCGAGGGTGTCGCGGTCGAGCAGGACGGCCGCGGCGGCGACGAGGTCGTGGTCGTCGTCGTAGGCGACGTCCACGCCGGCGACGAGCGCGTCGGGGCCCGGGTCGCCGGGGGCCTCGTCGTCGTGGGCCTGGACGAGCGGGCGCAGCCGCTCCTGTTCGGCGAGTGCCTCGGCCTCGGTGGTGGGCCAGTCGGCGGGGATGGGCATGGTCGGTTCCCCCGGGTGCGGTGGTGTGCGGCGGTGCGTGGTGTGGACGGGTTTCGCCTCACCGTACCGACCGGGCCGGACGACCCCGGGGTGAGCCCGTGCGCCCCCCGTGCCCCCGCGTTCGGGGGCTAGCCTGGACGTACCCGTCTCCCCGCGGGGTAGGAGCACTGGAACCCGGCACCATTCCCGCCCGTTTCCCCCGACGTGCGAAGGACCTCCGCCATGCCGCGCCCCTCCGTCGCCCAGGTCTGCCTCGGCTCGTTCACCGTCGTCGCCACCACGGTGGTGCTGCTGGCCGTTTCGGGTGCTTCGGGCGTCCTGGCGGTCGCGGTGCTGGTGGGGTTCGCGCTGGTGCTCGGCACCGTGGTGACGGTGCTTTCGATGTCCGCCGCCACCGCGAGGGCCGCCGCCGCGGGGGCCGCGACCGTGGAGGCCGCGACCGTGGAGGACGGCGCCGCGGACCCGGCGCGGGCGCCCCGCCCCGCTGCGGCCGCCACCGGGCACGCGTACGCCCGGCAGCGCTGATCCGCCGCCGGGCGCCGGTGTGTCCTGCGCCGCCGCTCAGACCTCCGTGGTGACCACCACGGTCTTCGCGGCCTTGTCGTGCAGGCATTGCCGGTAGGGCTTGTCGAAGACGCCGAAGAACCCGTCGATGATCCACCAGAGCGCGGCGCAGCAGAGCACGGCCGGGAGGATGAAGACGGCTGCGCGGGTCCAGGCGGCGGCCGGGGTCGGCTTGTTCCCGTCGACGAGCATGGCGACGCGGACCTTCGTCGCCTTCTTGCCGAGGGTCTGGCCGTCCCGGCTGAGCATCAGGGCGTCGTAGACGAGGTAGATGGCGCAGCCGAGCCAGAACGCCTCGGTGGAGCCGTTGCGCGTGCCGAGGTCGACGAAGGGTCCCACGATGATCACGGCGACGGCCTGCACCAGGAGGTAGTCGATCAGCCGGGCGAGGATCCGTTTGGGCCAGGTGCCGAGCGGCGGCATGCCGGGGACGGGGCCGGCGCCGGGGGTGCCGTACGCGCCGGGGCCGTAGCCGTGGCCGTACCCGGGCGGCGTCCGGTCGTACGGGGGTTGGCCGTACGGGCTCTGACCGGGGGTCGGTTCGCCGTACGGGCTTCCGCCGTAGGTGCCCTGGTAGGCGCCGGGACTGCCGGACGGCTCGTGGGGCTGCTCGGGGGACGGCTCGGGGGACGGCTCGGGGGACGGGGTCGGGCCCGACGGCTCGCCTTCCGGCGTGCCGCCGCCCGACTGCGGGGGCTGCTTGTCGAAGGAGGGCTTGCCGCCCCCCTCCGGCTGGGGGCCTGAGGGGTCGTGGGTGCTCATGACCCCGAGTAGAACATCACACATTCTCGATGTTTGGGACATTCTGTCCGTTTTGCACTGGGCCTACCGGCCCTCAGCCGCGCACCACCCGGGTGCGGGCCGCGCGGTCCTGCCACCCCCGCCGCGCCGTCCGGTCGAACACCGGCCAGACCAGGCCGAGCAGCAGCACCGTGCCGAGTTGCCGCACCGCCCACCGGAGGAGCGAGCGGCCGAGGCTCAGCCTGGTCCGGCCGGCCGGGGCGGCGGTGTCCACCACGCGGATCCGGGCCAGCCGCTTGCCGAAGGTCTGGCCGGTGCGGGCGACCGGAAGCACCTCGTAGAGCAGGCTGACGAACAGCAGGATGCCGATCAGGACGGCGATCTTGCCCAGCACCACGTCGTCCACCAGCCAGACCTGGATCTGACGCCGGCTGAGGGCGCTGGCCATCCGGGCCTGGTCGACCTTCTGCTGGAGGTGGTCGGTCACCGAGCGGCCGAGCGGAATCCCGGCGGCGACCGCGACCACCAGCAGCACGGCGGTGTCCACCGTCCGCGCCGCCAGGCGACGGCCGAGGCCGGCCGGCACGGCGACCCGGGCGGTCCGGGCCGTCCGGGCGGGACGGGCGGGACGGGTGACGCCGGCCGCCCGGGAGGACGCGGTGGCAGCCGTGACGGCGGGGGCGGCGGCGGAAGGTCGGGGCTGGACGGCGGTCTCCCGCACCGTCCGTACGGCGGGCAGCGGGGCGGCGGAGGCCGCCATGGTCCCGGCGGTCACGGCGACCGCAGCCGGGGTCGCAGCCGGGGTCTGGACCGGGGCTGGAATCGCCCTCTCGCCGACCACCGGCACCGGGCCCGAGGCCAGGACGGCCGGCACCGGCGCCTCCCGCACGGTCACCGCCGCGGCGGGAGCGCCGGCCGCGGCCAGTTCGACGGCAGCCGGAGCGCGCTCGGGCTCCGCGCACCCCTCCTCCGCATCGAGCGCCTCCGGAAGCACCCCCCAGGAGACCCAACGCGGCGCGTCGCCCGTCTCCATCAGGCCCGGCTGCGCCCGGGGGTCGGCCTGCCACCCGGACTCCCCGACCATGGGCGCCGGGGCCGACCCCGAGCCCGACCCCGAACCCAGGGCCGCGCCCATCCCCTGGACCGCCTCGGGCACCGCACCGACGGCCACCGGCTCCTCCAGGGGCCCGGGCAGCCCGGCGCCGGCGAAGCCCGACGGCACCACTGGCAAACCCCCAGGCGAAACGCCCGATGAAACGCCCGGTGAAACGCCCGACGAAACCCCCGGCCCGTCGACCGTCCGGAACACCGGCCCGCCGATCACCTCCGCCACCCGCGGCCCGAGCACGAAGGACGCCCCGCCCGAGGTCTGGTCGAAGTACACCGGCCCGGTGTCACCCCCACCCGCGGGCGGCCCGACCCGGACCTCCGCCACCGCCCCCGGCACCACCGGCTCCGGGGCCATCCGCTCCGGGGCCACCGGCTCCGGCGCCGCTGCCACCTCCGGGAGCCCGGCCGGCTCCGGCACCACCGGCGACCGCACCGGCCGCACCGCCGCACCGCCCGGGGCGGACCGCCGCGTCGCGTACCGGGGCGGCTGCAGCACCTCGCCCCCGGCGGGCGCGGGCCGGCTGGTGCCGGGCACCCAGGCCGAGCCGCCCCAGTACCGGACGAAGCCGGGGATGGAGGGGTCGGGGTAGTAGCCGGGCTCGGGTGCGACGGCCGGGTCGCCGTCGGCGGCGAAGGGGCGGTCCGTCATGGGGGTCTTCTTTCCTGGCAGGTCCTGACGAGGACGGCGCGGGCCGACCGGGCCCGACCACCGCAGACGCGTCCACACGCGCGCACGACCCGGCGCGCGCCCTGCGCTCGGCGCGCGTGGGGGCGCCACCGATGGGCGGACAGTCGCCGGACAGTCACAAAGGGTAGTACCTCACCGAAGCCGTGACGGAAAGTTCGCGATTCCCCGGACAACAGGGGGTAGCTCAAGGTAGGGAACCCAGCGCACGACTTTTGCTCGCGCGCCGTGCCACCCGCCGTTCACCACCCTCACCAAACTTCCCGAAGAAATCCCGGAAACGTGTGTAAGAGCCGGTGCGGACCGCCCTCTCAAAGGTCACAGGGGCCCGGAACCGGGCACCGCCCGAAGGCAGAGAGGAAGACGATCATGGAGCGTCCCGTCAGCGTCGTCGAGCACGAGCTGGAGCTCAACCTGGTGCTCTCGCCGGAGCACAGCGTCCCCGTCCCGGCCCGGCTGTCCTACGGCAGCCACGACCCGTACGCGGTGTACATCACCTTCCACCTGGACACCGGTTCGCCGGTGACCTGGGTGTTCGCCCGCGAGCTGCTGGTCGAGGGCACCTTCCGCCCGTGCGGCCAGGGTGACGTGCGGATCTGGCCGACCCGTTCGGGCCGGCGCAGCGTGCTCTGTCTGGCGCTGAGCTCGCCCGCCGGGGACGCCCTGCTGGAGGCCCCGCTGCCGGCCGTCGCGGCCTGGCTGGAGCGGGCGCACCGGCTGGTTCCCCCGGGCAGCGAGCTGGCCGCGCTGGACATGGACGGCTCGCTCGCCGAACTGCTCGCCTAGGCATGCGCCGCAGCGTGCACCGGCTCGTGCACCAGCACCAGCATCAGCACCCGAACCAGCAGCACCAGCACCAGTATCAGCACCCGGACGAACTCCCCCAGGAACGCGACCACGCCCGCAAGGACCAGCGGCGGCAACGGGAGCGGGGAAGCAGGAGCGGCGCCCCCGCCGGCTCAGCGGGCCGCGGGGGCCTGCTGACGACCGCGGGCGGTGTCCGGCCCCCCGGCGTCCCGCTGTCCGGGCAGCCGGACCAGCGGCGCGCCGGCCGAACGCCGTCGGGCCCTTATCCGGACGGCGGCGGCGAGCAGGAAGCAGAGTCCGACCCACGGATAGACCGAGGTCGGCAGCTGGCGCCACGGTGACATGTCGAGGACGGCCAGGCCGACCGGCTTCGCGGCCCACATCGCGAAGGACAGGAACGCGACCAGCGTGGCCCAGAAGACGGCCCGCCAGCGCAGCCGGCGGACGCCGGCCGGGCGGGCGCGCTCGACCGAGGCCTCGGCGGCGAGCAGGACGAGCATCGGCACGCACCAGACCCAGTGGTGGGTCCAGCTGATCGGCGAGATCAGGACGGCGGTGACGGCCGCGCAGCAGACGCCCCAGGCCTCGGCCCGGGGCAGCCAGCGGCCGCTGCGCGCGGCCCAGGCGGAGACCGCGAGGCCCGCCAGCGCGATCAGGCCGGCCCCGAGGGTGGCGACGGTGCCGGGGTCGGCGCTGTGCAGCAGGCGGGCGAAGGCGCCGCGCATCGACTGGTTGTCGACGATCCAGGTCTTGCCGACCCGGGAGGAGTCGTAGAGGTACTTGGTCCAGAAGCCCCAGGTGGCGTCCGGCAGGACCAGGGCGCCGAGCAGGAAGGTGCCGAGGAAGGTGAGGCCCGCCACGAAGGCGGCCCGGATCCGACCGGTGATCAGCAGGTAGACCGCGAACAGGCCGGGGGTGAGCTTGATGCCGGCGGCGATGCCGATCGCCACGCCCTTGCTCCGCCGCCCGTCCGCACGGGTGAGGTCCCAGAGGATCAGGCAGGCCAGCGCGAGGTTGATCTGGCCGTAGCGGAGCGTGGTGAAGACCGGTTCGAGCCAGACCCCGAGGCCGGTCGCCAGGATCACGCCGATCGGCCGCAGCTCGCGGCGCGGCCAGCCGACCAGTTTGAAGGACAGGTGGGTCAGCAGGGCGAGCAGCCCGACGTTGCCGAGAGTGATCGCCACCCGGAGGAAGGGCACCGGGAACCAGGTGGTCGGGACGAACAGCATCGCCGCGAACGGCGGGTACGTCGCGGGCAGGTTCCACTCGGTGACGCGCAGCGCGTACAGGTCGGTGCCGTTGGCCACGGCGGCGCCCTCGGCCCGGTAGACGATCATGTCCACCATCGAGGTGTGGACGAAGTGGCGGACCACCGCGTACACCAGCAGGGACAGCAGCGCCACGGCGGAGGCCGCCAGCAGCGGGCGCCGGGGGGCCTCGCGCAGCGCCCGGACGGGGGCGCCGAGGGACCGGCGCAGCCGGTCCGACAGGGGGGCGGGCGAGGGGTCGGGTGCGGTCCGCACCGGGCTGCGCTCGTCTTGCACCGCTGTCACTGTCCACTCCGTCCACGGCTCGGCCAACCAGCGACGATACCGGATGCCGTCCGAACGGAACCGGACACGATCAACTACCCAGCGTGACAAAGCGGCTCTGACCGGCCGCACTCCGTCGCGGACGGAGCGCGAACGGCCGGAACCCGGACGGCCTGAACCCTGACGGCGTGAACCCTGACGGCGGGAACCGGACGGTCGGAACCCGGACGGTCGGAACCCGGACGGCGGTCGCCCCCTCACCTCTGGAACAGCGCGCCCCGGCTCCGCCGCCGTCCGCCCCGCGCGGGCTCCGCCTCCTGGGGCCCGGTGCGCAGCCGCAGCCGGGTCTCGGCGCCGCCGAGCACCGCGGAGCGGCCGAGCGCGACGTCCCCGCCGGTGGACTCGGCGAGCTTGCGGACGATGTCCAGGCCGAGGCCGGTGGAGCCCTCGCCGCCGTGCCCCTCGCCGCGCTTGAGGGCGGCGGCCGGGTCGCTGTACCCCGGTCCGGCGTCGCCGACCAGCACGATCACCGAGCAGTCGGTGGCGAGCACGTCCACCGAGAAGGCGGTCCCGACGGAGGTGTGCCGGAAGACGTTGCCGAGCAGCGCGTCGACGGCGGCCGCGAGGTCCCCGCGCTGGACGGGCACCGGCGCCGCCCGCTCGGCGCCGGTCAGCTGCCAGCGGCGCCCCTCGTCCTCGGCCAGCGCCGACCAGAAGGCGACCCGTTCCCGGACCACCTCGGCGGCGTCGCAGCCGACGGCGACGGCGGGCGCGTCCTCGGGGGCGCGGCGGGCCGAGCGGATGATCTGGTCGACCTCGCGCTCCAGCTGGGCGACCGCGTGCCGGGTGGCGTCGGCCGCGTCGCCCTCGCCGAGCGAGGCGGCGTTGAGCCGCAGCACGGTCAGCGGGGTGCGCAGCCGGTGCGACAGGTCGGCGGCCAGTTCCCTTTCTGCGGCGAGGAGTTGGACCACCCGGTCGGCCATGGTGTTGAACGCGTGGCCGGCCTCTCGCAGTTCCTCGGGGCTGCCGTCGACCTGCTTGCCCTCCACCGGGACCCGCACGGAGAGGTTCCCGGCGCCGAGCGAGCGGGCGGCGGCGGCGAGCTTGCGCGCGGAGGCGACGATGCGGCTGCCCATCCGGTCGGCGACCAGCACCGAGATGGCGACCAGGCCGAGTGCCACGGCGGAGAGCACCTGCCAGGCCGTGGCGACGCCCCGGGTGAGGTCGCTCTCGGCCACGAACACCTCGACCACCGCGGTCCGCCCGGTGTCCACCGCGACGGGCTGGAGCAGGGCGTACCCGCCGGGCACCTTCACGGTGAAGGAGCGGCCCTGCCCGCCGGCCGTGGCCACGTCGGCCGTGGTGGCGCGCCCCTCCCCCAGCATCGGGCCCCCGGGCTCGCCGGTCCCGGCGGCCGCCGTCCCGGGGCCGCCTCCGCCCGGCCCTGCTCCGTCGCCCTCGACGGCGTGGGCCGCGTCGCCGCCTCCGCTCCCACCGGTGGTTCCACTCCCGCCACCGGCTGCCGCGATGCCGGCTCCACTTCCTCCGCCGGCTCCACTTCCCCCGCCGGCTGCCGCGCCACCGTGGAGCGCGCCGCCGCCACCCGCCCCGGCGGGCTGCCCGGCCGCCGGTAGGTGCACCGCCATCCGCCCCTGCCCGCCGGCGTCCGTACTGGCCAGCGCCCGGGTGATCGCGTCCTCGTCGGTGGTGATCGCCAGGGCCGGCCCGAGCGCCGCGGCCTGCCGCTCGGCGGCGGTGAAGGCCCGGTCCCGCGCGGTCTGCTGGACCATCAGTCCGAGCGGGATCAGGAAGGCCAGCGCGACCATGGTGGTCCCGGCGACGGCGGCCTTGATCAGGGCCCAGCGCAGCGAGCGCCCGAACCGCCTCATGTCCGGTGCTCCGCCGCGCCCCCGACGGCTTCCAGCCGGACCCCGACGCCCCGGACGGTGTGCAGGTAGCGGGGGTTGGAGGCGGTCTCGCCGAGCTTGCGGCGCAGCCAGGAGAGGTGGACGTCGATGGTCTGGTCGCCGCCGTAGGTCTGCTGCCAGACCTCGGCGAGGATCTCCTTGCGGGGCACCACGACGCCGGGCCGGGCCGCCAGGAAGGCCAGCAGGTCGAACTCACGGCGGGTCAGGTCGAGCGGGCTCCCGTCCAGCGCGGCCTCCCGCCGCTGGAGGTCGATGGCCAGTCCGCCGACCCGCAGCACCTGGGCGACGGGCGCCGCGCCGCTGCCGAAGCGGCGCAGCACGGCGGTCATCCGGGCGCTGAGGTGCTCCCCGGAGAAAGGTTTCACCAAGTAGTCGTCGGCGCCGTCGTTGAGCAGCCGGATGATCTCGGCCTCGTCGTCCCGGGCGGTGGAGATGATCACCGGCACATTGGTCAGGCCCCGGATCATCTTGAGCGCCTCGCTGCCGTCCAGGTCGGGCAGTCCGAGGTCGAGGATCACCAGGTCGCAGCCGACCTGGGCGACCTCCCGCAGCGCCTCCAGAGCCGTGCCCACGCTGCGGACCGCGTGACCGGTGTCGGTCAGGTGGCGGATGAGGGCGGAGCGTACGAAGGGGTCGTCCTCGACCACGAGCACTGTTGCCATGGGCCTGCACGGTACGCCATCGCCGGTCAGTGGTCTGTACCTCGGGGGTGGGTCCGGACATTGTGCAACTGCCCTGCCGAATACCGGGGGTGCCGGTCTCCATCCGTTTGGAAATACGGCAGGATGTGCGGACGATGCGGAACGGACTGGTACAGCTCGGCGCCTGGGCGGCGGCCACCGGGGCGGCGGTGGCGCTGTCCTGGCTCGGCGTGCACGCGGTGCTGACCGGCGCCGCGTTCGAGCAGCCCACGGCGATCGCGCTGCCCTCCCCGAAGGCCGAGGGCACGCCGCACTCCGCGCCCGCCACGCCGGACCAGCCGCGCTCCACCGCACCGTCCACGACCCCTTCCCCGGCGGCCTCCCCGACCACCACCCCCGCCACCGCCCCGCACGGCCCGGCTCCCGCCACCGCCGCCACGACGCCCGGCCGCCGGCCCGCCCCCACCGCCGCCGCGACGTCCACGGTGAAGAGCTACCCGATCCCCGGCGGCAAGGTCGCGCTGGACCTGAAGCCGGATCGGGCCACCCTGGTGTCCGCCGCCCCGGACCCGGGCTGGCAGATGCAGGTGTGGACCGACGGCCAGTGGCTGCGGGTCGACTTCACCCGCGGCGACGAGGCCAACTCGGTCTTCGCCTCCTGGAACGGCCACGCGCCGATCGTGGAGACGGTGGTCCGCTGACGCGCGGGCCCCGACACCCCGCCACCCCGACACCCCGTCAGGCGACGGGCGGCGGCACCGCCGGCCGTCGCACCGCGAGCGGTCGGACGGCGGACGGCCGCACGGCGGGCGCCGTCAGAAGCCGTCGCACGGCACGTACCCCGGCAGGTACGGCCCCACGTACCCCGCCCGGTCCACCAGCGTGTGCCTGGTCCCGCCCGGCACGCCGATGGTGGCCAGCACCACCGCGCCGTAGTCGTCCCGCGCCTCGTAGGGCTCGGTCAGCGACAGCGCGCCCCGGTCCACCGCGTAGTCATAGGCGTAGTAGACGTCCGGCACGCTCACGGTGAGGTCCAGCACCCCGTCCCCGTACCGGTCGAGGTACGCGGTCAGCTCCCGGCCGCGCGGGCCGGTGGTCCGCACCGGGGAGGTGAGCACGATCCGCGTCCCCGGCGCGGCGAGCACGTACGAGAGGGTCTCCGGGTCCCCGGTCCGCGGCCCGGCGTACGCGGTACAGCGCAGCCCGAGCGCGGCGCAGTAGCGGCGGGCCGCCCGCTCGGCGTCGGCGACCGCGAAGACCACCGCGTCGGCGCGGCCCATCGGCAGCGGCCCCTCCTCCGCGGGGTCCGGTACGAGGCCGGCCCCGAACAGGACGGGTTCGGCGGCGGTGTCGGTCATGACTGCCCTCCCGGTAGGCGTACGGACCATCCTGGCCGTCCCGGGCACCGGGGGTGGGGCCCTGCGCACGGGGGTGTGGCTGGAGGGTGGCGCCGGTCCGACCTGCGCGCAACTGTTCCGTTTCCTCCTGGTCAAGCTGTGCCCCGGAACGGGAGAATCGGCCGCGCCGCTGTACAGAATGCCCACCACAGGACGGTGCCGTCGATGCCCCCCGCTCACGTCCCGAGCTCCCCCGGCTCGCCCAACTCCGCCGCTCCGCAGGGATCTTCCTCCGCTCCGCAGGGATCTTCCGCCGCCCCGCAAGGCCCGTCCGCCGCCCCGGCGGGCAGCACCAACGACGCCATCGACCTCCTGGACGGCCGGCTGATCCGGCTGCTCGCCGAGGAGCCCCGGATCGGGGTGCTGGAGTGCTCGCGCCGGCTGCAGGTCGCCCGGGGCACCGTGCAGGCCCGGCTGGACCGGCTCCAGGCCAAGGGCGTGATCGGCGGGTTCGGCCCGGAGGTGGACCCGGCGGCGATCGGCTACCCGGTGACGGCCTTCGCCACGCTGGAGATCTCCCAGGGCCAGGGCGCGGACGTGCGGGCGCACCTGGCGAGCGTGCCGGAGGTGCTGGAGCTGCACACCATCACCGGGATCGGGGACATGCTGGTGCGGATCGTGGCCCGGTCCAACGCCGATCTGCAGCGGGTGATCGACCGGGTGCTGGGCTTCGACGGGATCGTCCGCTCGTCCACGGCGATCGTGCTGGAGAACCCGGTGCCGTACCGGATCCTGCCGCTGGTCGACCAGGCCGCCGCCGAGTAGGAGGATCGGATCGGTCCGACGCGCCGATTCGGGCATATGCGTGAGGCGCCGACGGCCGCAAGATTTCTATATGAACGTTCTACTACCTCTCGCGCCGCCCTCCGGTCCGCTGATACCCGCGGCAGCCGCGCCCCGCGCCGGGTCGGCCCCGGCATGACGAACGCGGTCGCGGCCGTCGGTACCGCCCCCACCCTCATCGCCTCCGCCCAGCGCGCCCTGCGCCTGCTGGAGGCGGCCGCCCGATACCCCAAGGGCGCCACCGCCAAGCAGCTCGCCCGGGACACCGATCTCGCCCTGGGCACCGCCTACCACCTGCTGCGCACCCTGGTGCACGACCACTACCTGGAACGCCGCAGCGGGCTCTACCGGACCGGCCCAGCGGTCGCCGGGCTGATCCGGGACGACGGCCCGGCGACCGGCCGGGCCCGGCTCCGGACGCTGCTGGGCGTGCTCGCCGACGAACTGTCCGCCGCCGTCTACTTCACCTGGTACCGGCACGGCGAGGTGGAACTGGTCGAGGCCGCCGAGGCCCCCGGCGCGCCGCTGGTCGACCGGCACGACTTCCGGGCCGGCGCGCACGCCCACGCGGCCGGCAAGACCCTGCTGGCCCTGATGACGGCCGAGGAGCGCCGGGCCCACCTGGCCCGCTACCCGATGGTGCCGTTCACCCCGTACACCCTGCGGGACCCGGCCTGCCTGCCGCTGCTGCCGCGCCAGGGCCCGCGGCGGGCCGTCCCGATCACCCAGTTCCAGGAGTACGCGCTCGGCACGGCGGGTGCGGCGGTGCCGGTCGTCGCGGGCACCGGCATCGGCGCGATCTCGGTCTCCCTGCCGATGGCCCAGGCCCACCGGCTGGCCGGGATCGCCGCCCGGCTGAGCACCCGGGTGGGCGAGGACTTCGCCGAGATGGCCTTCGGGGTCTGACCCCGCCGACCGGGCCGGCCCCGTGCGGGAGGGGCGGCGCCCGGTCAGCAGGAGGGGACGCTGCCGCCGCTCCTCAGCGCCTGGAGGGCGGAGACCGACTCGGCGAGGGTGCCGACCGGCACCAGACGCAGCGAGGCCGGGGTGTTCACCTTGGCGTCCGCGCACTCGTCCTTGGGCAGCAGGAACACCGTCGCGCCGTCCCGGGCGGCCGCCTGCGTCTTCAGGGGGACGCCGCCGACCGGGCCGACGGTGCCGTCCTTGTCGATGGTGCCGGTGCCGGCGACGGTGAGCCCGCCGGTGAGGTCGCCGCCCTTGCCGTCGCCGGCCAGCTTGTCGACGATGCCCAGCGCCAGCATCTGGCCGGCGCTCGGCCCGCCGACCTCGCCGAGGTCGACCTTGACCTTCACCTGGTCCGGCGACAGGTGGAGGTAGCCCAGCGCGGCCGCGGTCGCGGCGTCCTGCGACTCGGCCATCTGCTGGGCGGTCGCCTCGTCGGCCTTCACCGGGTTGCTCTCCGGGTAGACCGTCTCGGTCGGGCGCACCGCCTCCTTGGGGTCGAACCACGCCTGCAGCGAGCGCCAGAAGGTGTTCTTCTGCCCAGCGTTGGTCGCCGTGATGGTGACCATCCGCAGCTCGCCCTCGGTGGTGCGCAGCGGCGCCCCGGTGATGGTGAGCACCGGCTTGCCCTGGTAGGAGCCCAGCGTGTCCGCGGTCAGGCCCGGCCAGGTGAGGGTGTACGGCAGCGGAACGAAGGCGGCCACGCCGAACAGCGCGGCGACCAGCACCCCGCACAGCGCGAGCGCGCGGGTCCGCGGGGTGGTGAGGGCCTTGGGGAGCTTGGTGTCGGACACAAGGGGAATCCAAACACACCCGACACCGTGTGCGGGCGCTACCTCAGGGCGTCGGCCACCTCGGTCGCCGCCTCCACCACCCGGGGGCCGACCCGCTCGGGCACCATGCCGTTCAGCATCACCACGCCGACGCTGCCCTCGATGCCGCTCAGCCCGACCAGTGCGGCGGCCGCCCCGCTCGCCCCGGACTGCTCCTCCGCACGGGTGATGACGAAGCCCTGCTCGGGCCGGCGCTGGCTGGGGAAGGTGCGCGCCTCCAGGATCGCCCGGCCGGCCGCGCTCTCGGTGAGCGGGTGGCGCAGGCCCGTCCGGTAGGCGACGTGGAAGTCGGTCCAGCTGGGCTCGACCACGGCGACGGCCAGCGCCTCGTTGCCGTCCACCAGGGTCAGGTGGGCGGTGGCGCCGAGGTCCTCGGCGAGGCTGCGCAGGGCCGGCAGCGCGGCCTCGCGCAGCAGCGGGTGCACCCGGTGCGCGAGGCGCAGCACGCCGAGGCCCACCCGGGCGCGCCCGCCGATGTCCCGGCGGACCAGGCCGTGCTGTTCCAGGGTGGCCAGCAGCCGGTAGACCACCGTCCGGTTGACGGCCAGCCGGGCGGCCAGCTCGGTCACGGTGAGCCCTCGCTCGGAGTCGGCGAGGAGCTTGAGGACCCGGACGCCGCGGTCCAGGGTCTGGGAGGTCTCGGCAGTCACGACGGGCAATCCTTTCCGCGGCGCTCGCAGGGCGGGCGGCGCCGTTCCAAGGTCGGTGTCGCGCGCAGGTGGGGGTGGCCGCGCTCGGGCCGCACGGCGTCGTCCTTGACGCGCACGGCCCCGCGACGCCGTCCCGCGGGGGTTGCCCGGCGGAAGAGCGTGGGGGAAAGGTAGTGAAGGAAATGACGCGACGGAAGTGGTTGTCCAAAATTCGGGCGTGATCAACTTCAACACCGGCTCGAATTCCGGACAAACCCCCGCGATTCGCCGGGTGCATCGGGGCACTGGAGCGCCCCCGGTCCGATGACCGGACGCGCCCCCGGTCCGACGGCCGGGCGCGCTCGCGGCTCCGCTACTTGGCCCACTCCCGGATCTTCGCGATCCGCGCGTTGAGCTGGTTGACGGTGGCCTGCGCGGTGAGCGGCCCGCCGCACTGGCGGCGCAGCTCGTTGTGGATGGTGCCGTGCGGCTGGCTGGTGCGGTGGTGCCAGGCGGCGACCAGCGTGTTCAGCTCCTTGCGCAGCTCCCGCAGTTCCTGGTGGGTGACCACCGGCCGCTGCTCGGCCGGCAGCTCCAGCAGGTCGGCCTCCTCGGCGGGCTTGGTCTTGCTGCGCTGGATCTGCCGGTGCTGGCGCTTCTGGAGCAGCATCTGCACCTGGTCCGGCTCCAGCAGGCCCGGGATGCCGAGGTAGTCCTCCTCCTCCTCGCTCCCCGGGTGGGCCTGCATGCCGAACTCCATGGCGTTGTACAGCACCCGGTCGAAGACCGCGTCGGAGCCCAGCGCCTCGTAGGAGAACTCCTCGCCGCCGGCGCCGTCCGGGCCGTCGTTGGCCCGTTCGGCCTCGGCGAGCAGCCGGTCCTCCTCGTCGAAGAGGCCCTCGCCCTCCTTCTTCGGCCGGTCCAGCACGTGGTCGCGCTGGAGCTCCATCTCGTTGGCGAAGCCCAGCAGCAGCGGGATGGTCGGCAGGAACACGGAGGCGGTCTCGCCGCGCTTGCGGGCGCGCACGAAGCGGCCGACGGCCTGGGCGAAGAACAGCGGGGTGGAGATCGAGGTCGCGTACACCCCGACGCTGAGCCGGGGCACGTCGACGCCTTCGGACACCATGCGGACGGCGACCATCCAGCGCGAGGTCCCCTCCGCGAAGTCGGAGATCCGCTTGGACGCCTCGGCCTCGTCCGAGAGCACCAGGGTGACCTTCTCGCCACTGATCTCGCGCAGCATCTTGGCGTAGGCCCGGGCCACGTTCTGGTCGGTGGCGATGACCAGCCCGCCGGCGTCCGGGATCGCCTTGCGGACCTCGGTGAGGCGCCGGTCGGCGGCCTGGAGCACGGCCGGGATCCACTCGCCCTGCGGGGACAGCGCGGTGCGCCAGGCCTGGGCGATCAGGTCCTTGGTCATCGGCTCGCCGAGCCGGGCCTCCAGCTCGTCGCCGGACTTGGTGCGCCAGCGCATGTTGCCGCTGTAGCTGAGGAAGATCACCGGGCGGACGACGTGGTCGGCCAGCGCGTGCCCGTAGCCGTAGGTGTAGTCGGCGACGGACTTGCGGATGCCGTCGCCGCCCGCCTCGTACGCCACGAACGGGATCGGGTTGGTGTCGGAGCGGAACGGCGTACCGGTCAGCGCCAGTCGGCGGGTGGCCGGCTCGAAGGCCTCGAAGCAGGCCTCGCCCCAGGACTTGGAGTCACCGGCGTGGTGGATCTCGTCCATGATCACGAGGGTCTTGCGGGCCTCGGTCCGGTTGCGGTGCAGCATCGGGTTGACCCCGACGCCCGCGTAGGTGACCACGATGCCGTGGTACTCCCGGGACAGCGGCCCGGAGGAGTACGCCGGGTCCAGCTTGATGCCTATCCGCGCGGCGGCCTCGGCCCACTGCTTCTTCAGGTGCTCGGTCGGCGCGACGACGGTCACCTGCTGCACCAGGTGGTTGTGCAGCAGGTACGAGGCCAGGGTGAGCGCGAAGGTGGTCTTGCCTGCGCCCGGGGTGGCGACCGCGAGGAAGTCGCGCGGCTGCGTCTCGATGTACTTGTCCAGCGCGCCCTGCTGCCAGGCCCGCAGCTTGCCCGCGGTGCCCCACGGGGCGCGGCCGGGGAAGGCCGGGGAGAGGTGGTGCGAACCGGCGGGCGTGCCATGGCCGGCGGATCGGGCGGGCGCCTGAGACTCCGGTGCGTCGGAGAACAGCGGCATCGAGGAGGCGGCGGCAGTACTCACGGTCTCCGAGGGGGGATCATCGCAGGTCAGAGGCGGTTTAGCGGCCTCGCCCCGCGGTCGGGCGGCGATCGGACAACCCGCCCAGCGTACCGGGTCCGGCGCCGTTCGGGCCTCCGGGCGAGGCGCCGCGCCCGGCCCGCGCGGCCGGAAATCGATGTGACCCGGATCACATCCGATATCTCGTGAAACCCGGTAATCGCCACCCGTCCCGGGACTCTCACCAGGGTGAGGCCGCACCGACCCCACCTGCCGCACCGCGGCCTCGCACCGAACCGAAGGGACCCACCCGTGCGCACCGTCGAAGAGCCCGTCCAGGCCCGTCTGATCCTCTCCCCCCACCGCTCGGTCCGGCTGCGGGTGGTGCTCTCCTACCTGCCGGAGGACCCGCTGGCCGTCCGGATGGCCTTCCCCGCCGAGTTCTCGCTGGACGAGCCCGCCGAACGCCGGGACTCCGAGGACATCGTCTGGATCTTCGCGCGCCAGCTGCTCTCGGCCGGCATCGAGCTGCCGGCCGGCGTCGGCGACGTCCACGTCCGGCCCGCGGTCGGCCGGCGCACCATGGTCGAGCTGCGGGCCCCCGAGGGCACCGCGCTGCTCCAGTTCGACACGACCGACCTGCGCCGCTTCCTGTGGCGCAGCCGGCTGCTCGTCCCCGAGGGCGAGGAGCACCTGCACCTGGACGCCGACCGCGCGCTCGCCCAGCTGCTCGGCTGACGGGCGGCGGCGTCCGGAAGCGCCCCCGCGCTTCCGGCCACCCGCGTCCGTCGGCGGCAACCCGGGTCCGGGGCCCGGGAAGCCCGTGCGGTCGCCCGCCCGCCCCGGGGCGGATCAGCTAGAGAGCTTGCGCATCAGCCGGACGCCCTGGGCCGCCGTCAGGTGCGGCAGGTACGCCTTGCCGATCGCCCGGGTGATGCCGGGCAGCGCGGCCGGGTCGGGGTACGCCATGTACATCGGCCGGTACTCCGGCTGGAACTTCGCCTTGAAGGCCAGCAGCGAGCGGAAGCCGTACACCGGCTCCAGCACCTTGCCCATCCAGTCCAGCATCCGCTGCAGCCCGGTGGGCTCCTCGTCCTGCCCGGTGCGGGCCAGCGGCGCGCCCGACAGCGACAGGAAGCGCGCGCCCTCCTCCTTGAAGCCGAGCGCGGCCGAGGCGATCAGGAACTCGCTGACGCCGCGGAAGCCGTCCGAGCGCCGGCGCATGAAGTCCAGCGTCCAGCCGACCGGCACGCCGTCCTCGTACACCGGCATCCAGCTGGTCAGCCCGTGCACCACCCGCTGCTCGTCCACCGCGATCAGCACCCGCACGTCCGGGTCGTCCAGCTCCGCCAGCCCGCCGAGCGTGAAGCCCATCTCCGGCAGGCCCTTCTCGGAGACCCACTCCTCGGAGATCGCCCGGATCTGCTCCCGCAGGGCGAGCGGCGCCTCGTGGTACGCCCACCACTCCGCGGAGATGCCCTGCTTGCCGGCCTTGTTGAGGGCGGTGCGGATGTCCTGCCACTTGCGGCCGGTGAAGGCCAGCTCGGGCAGCGGCACCACGGTGTCCTCGGCGACCTGCAGCGAGCGCCAGCCGAGCCGCGCGGCGGCGTCCCTGGTCTCGCCGCAGACGCTGTAGAAGCACGGCGTCCAGCCGCGCGCGTCGCAGTACCGGGCGAAGCCGGCCACCGCCCCGGCGCGGTCCTCCGGCGCGCCGAACGGGTCGCCGGTGGTCAGCGCGACGGTGCCCACCACCCGGTAGGCGACGGCCGCCCGGCCCTGCTCGTCGAACCAGTAGTGGTTGCCGTCCCAGGTGGCGATGAACGAGAGCGTCCCGCCGCCGTGCTCGGTCAGCAGCGCCCGCGCCCGTCCGGCCGCCGCCGCGTCGGTGTGCAGCACCGGACGGCGGAAGACGGAGAGCAGCACGGCCAGCGCGACCGCCCAGAACGCCAGCCCGCAGTACGTCTCCAGGAACCGCGCCACCGGCCCGACCGCGATCGGGTAGTCCGGCAGCAGGTCGTTGTACGCGGGCGGCAGGAACTGGGCCGGCAGCCCGGCCACCAGCCGGCGGGCGGTCGCCCCCGGCTCGAACTCCCCGGCCGCCAGCCGCCCGACCCCCACGTAGGTGGCCGCGGAGGCGAGCGCCGCGCCGCCGAGCACCAGGGCCAGCCGGCGCACCGAGCTGCCGGACAGCCGCAGCGGGAAGCGCTTGCGGGTGGCCACCAGCAGGGCGGTGGTCAGCAGCGGCAGCAGCAGCGCCTCGACGAAGTACTGCACCACGTCCCGGCTCACCGGCCCGGCGTCCAGGTACAGCCAGCACAGCAGCGCGGCCCAGAGCAGCTCGGTGGCCACGGTGACCAGCCAGGCCAGCCGCAGCCCCCGGCGCAGCCCCTCGGCGAGCACCAGCAGCAGCGCCGGGAAGAGCGCGGCCATCATCCGGCCCGGGGTGTCGAAGATCCGGACGACGGCGTGCGCGCGGGCGCAGTCGTGCGCCGACAGCGCGCAGAAGTCGGCGACCTCGTCCGGGCTGAGCCGGTGCGAGAAGTACAGCTCGGAGAAGGTGTTGAACGGTCCGCTGGCGTTGTCGTACAGCGAGGCGAGCAGCGGCCCGAAGGCGGCGGCGACCAGGCAGAGCGCGACCAGCACCCGGGTCTCGGAGTGCGAGGAGCGGTGCGTGCGCAGGTGCGGGCGGCCCCGGCTGACCAGCGCGCCCAGGCCGAGCCCGGCCAGCGCGGCGGCGCACCGCTGGACGCTCTGCAGGTGGCCCACGTACAGCGTCATCACCAGCGGGACGAGCAGCACCAGCAGGTGCAGCCGGCGGCGCCAGAGCACGGTGAGCCGGTACCCGAGCACCCCCGCCAGCGCGAACACGCCGACGCCGGGGCCGACCGAGATCTGGTCGGCCACCGAGGCGGTCCACTGCTCCCCCGCCGAGGAGCCGAAGGCGACCAGCGCGGTGCCCAGCAGGGTGCCGACGACCTGCCCGCCGACCAGCACCGCGAGGGTGCGCGGCCGCCCGAGCCGGTGCTCGGCGGCCGGGCCGACCAGGAGCAGCAGCAGGCTGGTGAACACGTACGAGCCGCTGCCGGAGCACCAGAACATCGAGGTGACCGGCGTCCACCAGTGGCCCTCGGCCAGCGTGGGCAGGCCGATCCCGGCCCGGTCCAGCAGCCGTTCGGACGGGCCGTGGCCCAGGCTCCCGGTGGCCGCGCCGAGCAGCCAGAGCCCGGCCAGCAGGGTCAGCGTCAGCGGCGCCGAGCGCAGCCGGGAGCCGAGCGCCCTGGCCGCCCGCCGGACCCGCTGCGGGCGCGGCTCCGCGGTGCGGGTGACCGGGGCCCGGTCGGTGCTTCGCCCGGCCGTGCGCTCCGCCTCCGGCCCCGGCTTGCGCTGCTCGCCGACGGTGGCCAGCGCGGTTCCCGCCCCGGTCACCGCGTCAGCCCGGTCTGCTGGGCGAGCCACGGGAGCTGCTGGACGATGCCGGGGCGGAAGACGACCCAGCCGTGGCCGCCCGGCATCAGGTCGAACTTGGACTTCATTCCGGCCGCCTGCGCGGCCCGGTAGACCTTCTCCATCTGCGGTCTGAACTCCTCGTCGGTCTCGCCGACGACCAACGCGACGTTGGTGTCCGGGAATTTCCTGCGGGCCATCACCTGGAGCGGATCGACCGCGTCGAACTTCTTCTCGTCACCGCCGAAGGCGGCCTTGACGGTCTGTTCCCGGCTGCCCAGGGTCGGTTCCTCCTGCCCGGACATGTCGAGGACGGTGCCGTACACGTCGGACGCGTTGACGCCGAGCTGGAGCGCGCAGGTGCCGCCCATCGAGGCGCCCCCGATCGCCCACGCGGTGCGGCCGGTCGCGGCCTGGAGGTTCTGGTGGACCCAGTCCGGCACGTCCACGGCCAGGTACGTCTGGGTCTTGGCGATCTTGGAGTCGAGGCAGAGCGTGTTGGCCCAGGTGGAGCCGAGCTGATCGGGCATCACCACGATCGGCGCGAGGCCGCCGTGGTCCGCGGCGAAGGCGTCCAGCGCCTCGTTGATCTGCGCGGAGAGCACCCAGTCCCCCGGGACGCCGGGCTGGCCGGTGATCATCACGACCACCGGCAGCAGCGGCCGCGGGGTGGCCTGGTAGGCGGGCGGCAGGTAGACGTACGCGTCGCGGGCCTTGAAGCCCGACCTGGTGCCGGGGATCGGCACCACCGAGACGGTGCCCTTCTCGGGCAGGTCCGCCGGGGGCTTCCAGACCTCCTCCAGCGACTTGCCGGGCGGGGCGCTCATGATCTGGCCCGCCTTGGTGGCGACCAGCCCGTCGGTCCTGGTCAGCCAGGGCGCCAGCATCACGCGCCCGCTCGGGAACTGGCCGAAGCCGATGTTGACCTCGGAGGAGGACATCAGCAGCACCAGGCCGCTCAGGCCCAGTGCGAGCCCCCGGCGCCGCCAGGTGAGCCGGCGCAGCCGGTAGCCGACCAGGCAGAGCCCGAGCAGGGCGACGGCTATCCACCAGGTGACGTACCGGGGAGTGCCCTCGGGGAAGGGGTGCCACCAGCCGTCGACCACCACGTCCAGCAGCCAGCTGAGCGCGGCCGCGGTGAACAGTGCGGCGGGTAGGCGGACCCGCCACCAGCTGCGGCCGCGGCCGATGGCTAGCGCGAACAGCGCCGCCCAGCCTGCCGCCAGCACGGCGTGCGGGATCAGGCCCTCGGTGAGCGGCCAGTCGATCGGGTTCCAGCGGGAGGCAAGGGTCAGCGTGGTCATGCGGCTTTGCCCGGCGGGGTGGTGTCGGCCAGGAAACCGTAGGCGACGACGTTGCCGTCGTAGCCGTGTTCCTCACTGTACGAACCGCCGCAGGTGATGACCCGCAGCTGTGCGTCAGCGGCCTGACGATAGACCCGGTCGTCCGGGAAGTCCTTTCGGTCGTGCACTTCGATGGCGTAGAGCTGGTAGACGGCGGTGGCGCCGTCCGCCCGGGCGATCTCGATCCGATCCCCGCGACGGAGCGCGCCCAGATGATAGAAGACCGCGGGGCCGGCCTTGTTGTCGACGTGTCCTGCCAGGATCGCGGTGCCGCGCTGGCCGGGGCTGGCCCCGCCGCGGTACCAGCCCGCCAGGTTGCGGTCCGCCTCGGGCGGGGTCTGGAGACGGCCGGCGCCGTCCAGCCCGAGCGCGGTGACCGGGGCGTCCAGCCGCACCGCCGGGATGCGGATCCGGGTCGGCGCGGACGGGCCGAGCGGCGGCACGATCGAGACCGGCGCGATCCCGGCCTGGGCCTGGCCGGCCCCCGGCGCGGGCGGCAGCGACGAACCTCCGTCGTGCAGCAGCCAGGCTCCGAGGACCAGCGCGGCCCCGGCCGCCAGGGTGCCCGGCCACGGGCCCCTGCTCTGCTGGACGCCCATGGGCGCTCCCCTCTGCCGACGGAACCCCGCTTCCTGGGAGTTTCCTGGGAACAATTCAACCGGAACGGACTGTAAGGCACGTCCATACGACGGTCGTACCGGCACCCGCCGATCGGCAGGGCGGACGGCCTCTTTTCTGCGCCGCGTGGGCGCCCGGTCGCGGAGCGCGACGGCCGCCCCCCGCGCACGATCGCCGCGGGTGCACGCCCGACACGAGCTACCGACGGTTCAACGGACCCGATCGGTTGCGTCGTTCGAGCGATCACTCACGAGCTCGCGCTGCGCCTCTTCGACCGGCCCCGCCCTCGTGCCATGCTGACCCGGTTACGGGTTGTATCACCCACTTGTCCGACCGGACTCCGCACTCCCGCACGCCGCCCGCCCGCCCGCCCCACGAACGGAGTGACCATGGAAGCCCTCTCACGCCGCACCCTGCTGACGGCCGGCGCCGCCACCGCCGCCACCCTGGCGGCCGGGTGCGGCAGCAACCACGCCACCGGCGAGGAGCGGGCGACCGGCAGCACCGCGCCGGCCACCGGAGCGGCCGACGAGCAGGGCGCCACTCCGGCCCCGGCCCCGCTCCCCCGGCCGCAGCCGGTCCTGATCGGTGACGGCTCCACCTCGGACACCGGCGCCCAGCCGCACCAGCCCGTCCCCGACCGGCTGCAGCCCGGCCAGCGCCCGCCGCAGTTCGTGGTCTTCTCCTGGGACGGCGCCGGCGAGCTCGACAACGGCCTGTTCGCCCGCTTCCGCCGACTGGCCCGGGACCACGACGCGAAGATGACCTTCTTCCTCAGCGGCCTCTACCTGCTGCCCGAGTCCAAGAAGGACCTCTACCGCCCGCCGCAGCACAAGGCCGGCGCCTCCGACATCGGCTACCTGAGCGACCAGCACATCCGCGACACCCTGGAGAACGTGCACGCGGCCTGGCTGGAGGGCCACGAGATCGGGACCCACTTCAACGGCCACTTCTGCGGCTCCACGGGCGTCGGCGCGTGGTCCCCGGAGGAGTGGGACAGCGAGATCCAGCAGGCGATGGACTTCGTGACGAACTGGCGCACCAACACCGGCTTCACCGACCTGCCCGCGCTGCCCTTCGACTACCGCAAGGAGCTGATCGGCAGCCGCACCCCCTGCCTGGAGGGCCAGCGCAACCTGCTGCCCACCGCGGTCAGGCGCGGCTGGCGCTACGACAGCAGCGGCAACGGCACCCAGGTGTGGCCGCAGAAGATCCAGGGCGGCGCGCTGTGGGACCTCCCGCTGCAGTCCATCCCGTTCCCCGGGCACACCTTCCAGGTGCTCTCGATGGACTACAACATCATGTACAACCAGTGCGGCCCCAACACCAAGGCCGACCCGGCGCTCCACCCCGGCTTCCAGACCCAGGCCCGCGACGCCTACCTGATGGGGTTCGACCGCACCTACAACGGCAACCGGGCGCCGTACGTCATCGGCAACCACTTCGAGGAGTGGAACGGCGGCATCTACATGAACGCCGTCGAGGACGTCCTCAGGACCATCGCGGACAAGCCGGAGGTCCGGCTGGTCTCCTTCCGGCAGCTGGTCGACTGGCTGGACGCCCAGGACCCGGCGGTGCTGCGCAAGCTCCAGACCCTCGCCCCGGGGCAGTCCCCGGCCGGCGGCTGGGAGGCCTTCCTCGGCGCCCCGGCGGGGGCCGCGCCCCCCGCCACGGCCCCCGCCACGGCCCCCGCCGGCGCCACCGCCGGCTGACCGTCAGGCCTTCGTCCGCACCCGGCCGGAGAGCACCGCGCCGAGCAGCGCCACCCCGGCCATCGACAGCAGGATCACCGCGAAGGCGCCGGGCGAGCCGGCCTCCCCGCCGCCCCCGTGGGCGGCGGCGAGCGAGCCGCCGCCCAGCGCCGCGAACATCACCCCGGCCAGACCGGTCAGCAGCACATTGCCCAGCGCGTCGCTCATCTGGAGCGCGGCCGAGTTGGCCCCGGCGTCCTCCGGCGTGGAGAGCTTCATCATCAGCACGCTGACGCTCGCGATGGCCATCCCCATCCCGACGCCGCCGACGCCCCAGGCCACCGACGCGGCCCAGGCCGGCACCGCCGGGAACAGCACCAGCGCGGCGCCCGAGATCGCCACCGCAGTCAGCACGAAGCCGCCCCGGATCATCGCCGTGCGGTAGCGCTCCGCCCCGGGCCGGCCCTGGAGCCAGGAGCCGAGCGCCCAGGTGAGACCGCCGCTGGTCAGGGTCAGGCCGGCCAGCGTCGGCGAGAGCTCACGCTGGGTGGTCATCATCAGCGGGATGAAGGCCTCGGCGGCGAAGAACGCCCCCGCGGCCACCCCGCGCAGCAGGATCACGGCCGGCAGTCCCCGGCCGGCCCGCAGGGTCCGCGCCGGCAGCAGGCCGAGGACCGCCGGCACCAGCAGCGCCGCCCCGGCGATCCCGGGGACCAGTCCGATCAGGTCGCGCCGCTGGCCCGCGTACTGCAGCAGGCCGGCGCCGACCGCCGCCATCGCGGCCAGCAGGGTACGACGGCGGTCGAAGGCCGCGCCCCTGGCCACCGGGTGCTCCCGCTCGGTGCGGGCCAGTGCCGGGCCCATCACGGCCAGCGGCAGCAGGATCAGCACCGGCACGGCCAGGAACACCCAGCGCCACCCCAGGTGCTGGGTGACGGCCCCGGAGACCAGCGGACCGATGATCGAGGGCAGCACCCAGGCCGAGGAGAAGGCCGCGAACACCGCGGGCCGCAGCCGCTCCGGGTAGGCCCGGCCGACCACCACGTACAGGGCGACGATCACCAGCCCGCCGCCGAGGCCCTGGATGGCCCGCCCGGCCACGAACACCCACATCCCGGGTGCCGTCCCGGCCACCACCAGCCCCACGCCGAACACGGCGATGCCGCTGAACAGCGGCCGCAGCGGGCCGCTCCGGTCGCACCACTGGCCGGAGACGACCAGGGCGAACAGGGTGGTGGTGAAGTAGCCGGAGAAGGCGAACGCGTACAGCCCGAGCCCGTTCAGCTCGCGGGCCGCGGTCGGCATCGCGGTGTTGACGGCCGTCGCCTCGAAGGCGATCACCAGGACCACCGAGACGATCCCCAGCGTCAGGGCACGGTAGCGGCCGCCGAGGACCCCACCACCGGGGTCGTCGTCGAGGGGTATCGGTACGGGGTCGACCGAGGTGGGGGAGGCAGTGGTCATACGTAACATCGTAAGAGCCGTCTGCCCCGATGACCCCTGACCCCGGTCGGTGATCTCCTCGGCCGCAAGGCCTAGGACGGGCCCCGGGACCCAGGACGGGCCCCGGCCGGGACCGCGGCGGAGGTCAGTGCAGCACCTTGAGGCCCACCACGCCGGAGACGATCAGCAGCAGGCAGGCGATCCGGGCCATGGTCACCGCATCCCCCAGGACAGCCATGCCGTAGACCGCGGTGCCGACCGCTCCGATGCCCACCCAGACGGCGTAGCCGGTGCCGATCGGAATGGTGCGCATCGCGTACGCCAGGCCGCCCATGCTGAACAGCAGTGCGATGCCGAAGACGAGGCTGGGAACGAGGCGGGTGAAGCCCTTGGACGATTCCAGGGCGACCGCCCAAACGGTCTCCAGGACACCCGAGACGATCAGAACGAGCCAGGCCATGACGGTGGTACCTCCGCAGTCCACAGCGGCCGGATTGCCGCTGAACTGCGCCGTCTTGTCGTCACCGGGTACGACGCGCTCGTCCGGGGTGGCGGAAATACCGCCACCTGTCCCCGACGGTAGCACACCTTGCCATACAGAATTTACATAAGGGCATTGACCCCTCTCCCCCGGATCGGCCACTATGAATTCACTGGCCGTGTGCCCGAGTGGCTTAGGGAACCGTCTGCAAAGCGGTGCACGCGGGTTCGATTCCCGCCATGGCCTCACCGGAAAAGGGAATTGCCGGTCGACTCCGAAAGTCGGCCGGCAATTTCCTTTCCCTGCTTTCCGCCTTTTCCGGGAGCTCCCGGTCCGTCCCGGGAGCTCCCGGTCAGGCGGTGACGGCGTCCTCCGCCCGGATCGGCAGCCGGCCGACCGGCAGGCCGGTGGCGGCGCGCACGGCCGCGGCGACGGCCGCCGGGGCGACCACCGCGGGCACGGCTCCGACCGCCTTCGCGCCGAACGGGGCCACCACGTCGCGCTCCTCCAGCAGCGCGGCGATCCGCACCTCCGGGGTGTCCAGCGCGGTGGGCAGCCGGTAGCCGGTGAGCGAGGGGTTCAGCAGCACCCCGCCCTCCGTCCGCAGGTCCTCCAGCAGCGCCAGGCCCACTCCCTGGGCCACCCCCGCCTCGATCCGGTCCTCGATCTGGCGCGGGTTCAGCGCCCGGCCGACGTCCTGGGCGACCGTCATCTCGACCACCCGCACGGCGCCCAGCTCGATGTCCACGTCCACCACCGCACGCATCGCGCAGAACGAGATGGAGACGAAGGCGTCGCCCTGCCCGGCCTCGTCCAGCGGCTCGGTGGGGTGCGGGCGGCACTGCGCGGTGGCCCAGAGCTCCTTGCCCTCCAGCGCCTCGGCGACCGGCATGCCGAGCACCCCGTCGTACGAGGTGATCTTGCCGTCGGCGATCTGGAGCAGCTCCGCGGACATCCCGAAGTTCGCCGCGATCGGCTGCAGCAGCTGGTGGCGGACCATCAGCGCGGCCCGCTCGACGGCGCCGCCGGAGACCCAGGTGTGCCGGCCGCGGGCGGACGGCCCGGCGATCGACTGGTCGCTGTCGGCCGGGGCGATGTAGACCTCGCTGACGCCCAGCACGGTCTGCACGATCTGCCGGGCCAGCGTGGCGAAGCCCTGCCCGGCGTCGACCGCCGCGCAGATCACCGTGGCGTGGTCCCCGCTGACCCGCACGGTCGCCGTGGAGACCTCGTCCTCGCCCTCGGCGCCCAGCATGTGCACCATGCCGACGGCGTAGCCGATCCCGCGCCGCACCGCCGCCGGGTCGCCCGCGCCGCCGGGCCCGCCGGGCAGCAGCCACTCGGCGTCCGGGTCGTCCACCGGCAGGGCCGGCAGCGGCTCGGCGGCGACCGCGTCCAGCAGGGCGCGCACCGGCGCCGGGCAGGTGACGGCCTGACCGGTGGGCAGCGGGTCGCCGGTGGACATCGCGTTGCGGCGGCGGATCTCCACCGGGTCCACGCCGATCCGGGCGGCCAGCTGGTCCAGCTGCGACTCGTACGCGAAGCAGGCCTGCAGGGCGCCCTCGCCGCGCATCCGGCCGGCCGGCGGGTTGTTGGTGCGCACCGCCCAGGCGTCCACGAAGACGTTCGGGCAGACGTACGGACCGGCCGAGAAGGCCGTCGCGGCGGCCAGCGCCTCGGCGGAGACGTCCGCGTAGGCGCCGCCGTCCAGCAGGATCTGCGCCTCGACCTTCACCAGCGTGCCCTCGGCGTCGGCGTGGTGGCGGTAGCGCAGGAGCGCGGGGTGGCGCGAGGCGTGGGTGTGGAAGGACTCCTCGCGGGTGAGCGTCATCTTCACCGGCCGCCCGGTGCGCAGCGCCAGCAGGGCCAGGGTGACCTGGAACGAGAGGTCCTCGCGGTCGGTGGTGGCGCCGGGCACGCCGGTGACCACCAGCCGGACCCGGTCCGGCTCCAGGCCCAGGCAGGCGGCGGTGCGGTCGCGGTCGCCGTGCGGGTCGGTGGAGGACAGGTGCAGCTCGACGCCGCCGTCCGGGCGCGGTACGGCCAGCCCGGCCTCGGCGCCGAGCGGGGCCGGGTCCTGCCGGCCGACCTGGTAGAGGCCCTCGACGACGATCTCGCCGACCGCGTCCGGGTCCCCGGTGCGCAGCGGCAGGTGGCGGAACAGGTTGCCGTCCGGGTGCAGCGGCGGCGCGGTGAAGGCCTGCTCCGGGTCGGTGACGGCCTCCAGCGGCTCGTAGTCGACCGCGATCAGGCCGACCGCCAGCCGGGCGGTGTCCGGGTGGTCGGCGGCCACCGCGGCGATCGGCTCGCCGTGGTGGCGCACCACGCCGGCGGCCAGCACCGGCCGGTCGGCGACGATCGGCCCGGCCGGGGCGCCGTCGGGGGTGCCGTCCGGTCCGGGCGGCAGGTCGGCGGCGGTGACCACGGCGTGCACGCCGGGCAGCGCCAGCGCGGCCGAGGTGTCGATGCCCCGGATCCGGGCGTGCGGGTGCGGAGAGCGCAGCACCGCGCCCCACAGCAGCCCCTCGGCCCACAGGTCGGCCGCGTACGGGTAGATGCCGAGCGCCTTGGGCAGCGCGTCGCTGCGCAGCGGGGAGCTGCCCAGGCCGATCGGCTCCGGTGCGCCGCCCTCGCCGCCGTCCTGCTGGAGTGCTGCGCCGATGTCGGTAGGCGACGTCATGATGCGTGGTCGTCCTCGGGGAGCCGGATGCCGTGGGCGGGGGTGGCACCGTACGGGACACCGGCCGGGGCGCCGCCCTCGGCCGGGGCACCGTGCGGGTGCGGGGCGGCGTACGGGGTGCCGTGCGGCGGCGTGCCGTCGTAGACGGAGCCGGGCAGCGGGGTCCCGTGCGCGGGGGTGGGCTCGTAGACCGGGGCGTCGTACCCGGTGTCGTAGCCGTTCTGCTGCTGGTGGCCGTCCGGGTAGGGCACGTAGGTGCCGTGCGCGGGGGTGGCCTGGTACGGCTGCTCGGGGTAGCCCTGCGGCGGGTAGTACACCTGGTCGTCGGCGGCCTGGGCGGGGATCCGGGCGGGGATGTCGTCCCGGATCGGGGCCAGCACGGTGGTGTCGTACACGCCGGTGTCGTAGCCGCCCTGGGGGTCGCCGTACGGCAGCCCGGCCGGGGCCTGCTCGACGGCGGGCTGTGCCATGGCGTGCTGTTCCACGGCGGGCTGCGCCGGGTGGTGCTGCTCGGCGGCGTGCTGCTCCGGGTGGTAATGCTCCGCCGGGTGGGTGACCGGGTGGGCCTCGACGGGCTGCTGCGGGACGTGCTCGATCCAGGCGTCGGCGTCGGCGTAGACCGGCGGCTCGACGGCCTGCCCGGGTTCGACCGGCGCGTCCACCGGCACGTCGGCGGGCGGTTCGGCGACCGGCTCGGCCGGTCCCCCGGGGGCGGGCCCGGCGGCCTGCGCGGCGGCCTCGGCGAGCGCGGCGGCCTCCTCCGCCTCCTCGGCCTCCGCCGCGCGGGCGTCCGCGACGGTCTGGACGGCGGCCAGCACGCCCCGGTAGCCGGTGCAGCGGCAGAGGTTGCCGCACAGCGCCTGACGGGCCTCCACCTCGGTGGGCCGGTGGTTGCGCTGGAGCAGGTCGTGCACCGCCATCGCCATGCCGGGGGTGCAGTAGCCGCACTGGACGGCGCCGGAGGCGGCCAGCGCCTGCTGGACGGCGCTCGCGCCGCCGGCGGCGGACAGGCCCTCGACGGTGCTGATCTCGCTGTCCGCGGCCAGGGCGGCTGGCACCAGGCAGCCGGCCACCAGCTGGCCGTCCACCTGCACCGAGCAGGCCCCGCACTCGCCCTGCTCGCAGCCGTCCTTGGCGCCGGCCAGGCCGAGCCGCTCGCGCAGCACGTAGAGCAGGCTCTCGCCGATCCACGCGTCGGTGACGGGCCGTTCGAAACCGTTGACCCGCAGCGTGTACGAGGCGCACGGGCGCAGCTCGCGGCTGACCTGCGGGGAGAGGCCGAGCGGGTCGGCGTCCAGGGTCTCGATGGGGTCTGTGGTCACTTCAGCGCCCTTCCCAGTGCCCGTCGGGCCAGCACCGATACGGTACGCCGCAACCGAACCGCGGCCGCGGTCGGCCCCTCGGTCACGGCCTCCCAGGCGCCCTCGGCGCCGTAGTTGTCGGGGACGCAGGCGGCGGCCACGTACTCGCCGAAGGCGGCGGTCGCGGCCGGGTCGATCTCCCGGCTGCCGTCCCAGTCGATGCAGCCGGCCACCCAGGCCTCGGCCTCCAGCGGGCGCAGCGGCACCGGCGCGACGGCCCCGACGGCGCAGCGCACCGAGCGCCGGGCCGGGTCGAGGACCAGGGCGACGGAGGCGGTGGCGCGGGCCGGTCCGCTGCGGCCGGTGGCCTTGAGGAAGACCTGCGGGGCGTGCAGCAGCGGGACGCGCACCCAGGTGAGCAGTTCGCCGGGGCGCACCGGGTCGAGTCCGGTGAGCAGGTGACTGACCGGCACCTCGCGGGTGCCCCCGGCCCGGGCCAGGGTGATGCTGGCCTCCAGCGCGGTGAGCACCGGGAGGGTGTCGCCGGCCGGGGCGGCGGTGACGATGTTCCCGCCGAGGGTGCCGACGTTGCGGACCTGCGGCGGGCCGGCGGTGCGGGCGGCGTCGGCGAGCGCGGGGATGAGCGCCGCGAAGTCGGGGCGGTCCATCCGGGCGTGGGTTAGTCCGGCGCCGAGCACGGCCGTGCCGCCGTCCTCGTAGCGCCAGCCGCGCAGTTCGGTGATCCGGCCGAGGCCGACCAGGGCGGCGGGGCGCAGTCGGCCGGCGTTGACGGCCTCCATCAGGTCGGTGGCTCCGGCCACCGGTACCGCGGCCGGGGCGGCGGCCAGCGCGTCGACGGCCTCGTCGAGGGAGGCCGGCAGCATGATCGTCCGGTTCACCTGGGTCCCACCGTGCTCCACTTGCTCATCGATCGCCTGCCGCCCGCCGGCCTTCGGCCGTACTGTCCTGCGTCAGCAGCCCGGCCTGGCCCGTAGGGTACGGGCGATCGGGCCGGGTTGGGCAACTCTGGCACACAATGCTCGATGATCATTTCGGGACCGGTGAACGGGACTGCCCGATTGGGACTGATACCGGGCGGTATCTGCCCCGACCCGCTCCGGGCCAGGGCAGATGTTCATCAGTTCTTGACGTCGGACGACCGCTCAGAAGTTCCCCGCGGGTAGGACCGGGGCGTTTCCCGCGGGTCTTCGCCGGGTCCGGCAGGCCCCGCGGGACACCCCCTACCGCACCGGCGGCGGGCCCTCGATCGGCCGGCCGAGCACCCCGGGGCGGCGCTGCCACGGGTGCGGACCGTCGGCCGGGCGGTACTCGACGCCGAGCGCGTCCAGCGCCCTCAGGTGCGTCGCCAGCCGCTGCTCGAAACCGGCGAAGTCCCGCTCGGCCGGCTCGGCGGGCAGCTCCGACCAGGCGACCTCGGCGAAGGCGACCAGCCGGGGGAAGGCCCGGTAGTCGATGTCCCGGGCGCTGTCCATGAACTCGCTCCACAGGTTGGCCTGGGTGCCGATCACGTGCCGGGCGGCGGCCTCGTCCAGCTGCTCGGGGACCGGCTCGAACCGGTAGACGTCCTCCAGCGTGCGCACGAATCCGACCGGGATCGGCTCGTCCGGTCCGTCCGCCTGCCGGTGGTCGAAGTAGACGTGCTGCTCGGGGCACATCACCACGTCGTGCCCGGCCTTCGCGGCGGCGACCCCGCCGCCGAAGCCGCGCCAGGAGGAGACGGCGGCGCCCGGCGCGAGCCCGCCCTCCAGGATCTCGTCCCAGCCGATCAGCCGGCGGCCGCGGTCGGCCAGCCAGCCGTCGAAGTGCCGGATGAGGTGGCTCTGCAGTTCGTCCTCGTTGGCCAGGCCCAGCTCGCGTATCCGGGCCTGCGCGGCGGCGCTGTCCTTCCACTGCTCCTTGGGGCACTCGTCGCCGCCGAGGTGGATGAACTCGGACGGGAAGAGCTCCAGGACCTCCTCCAGCACGCCCTCGAAGAAGCGCAGGGTCTCCTCGGAGGCGTTGAGCACGTTGTGGCTCACCCCCCAGTCGGTCCAGACCCCGAGCGCGGCGGTGTCCACCACGTCGGTGTTGCCCAGCTCGGGGTAGGCGGACACGGCGGCCTGGGTGTGGCCGGGCAGGTCGATCTCCGGGACGACGGTGACCCCGCGGGCGGCCGCGTAGGCGACGATCTCGCGCAGGTCGTCCTGGGTGTAGTAGCCGCCGTGCGGGCGGTCGTCGCGGCGCTGCCCGGCCCGGTAGCCGACCATCGAGCGCTCCCGCCAGGCGCCGCGCCCGGTCAGCCTCGGGTAGCGCTTGATCTCCACCCGCCAGCCCTGGTCGTCGGTCAGGTGCAGGTGCAGCACGTTGAGCTTGTGCGCGGCCAGCAGGTCGACGAAGCGCAGCACGTCCGACTTGGGCAGGAAGTGCCGGGCGACGTCGAGCAGCGCGCCGCGCCAGCCGAACCGGGGGGCGTCCGCGATGTCGGCGCCGGGCAGGACCCAGCCCTCGCGGCGCAGCGGCGAGCGGCGGTAGGCGTCCGGCCCGAGCAACTGCCGCAGGGTCTGCGCGCCCCACAGCGCTCCGGCCGGGCCGCCCGCGGCGAGCAGGGCGTGGCCGGGGCGCACCGTGATCCGGTACGCCTCGGCGGCGAGCGTCCGGTCCTCGACCAGCTCGATGCCCGAACCCGGCCGGCCCGGGCCGAGCGGCAGCCCGGTGGCGGCGGACAGTGTGGTCCGCAGCCAGCGCTCGGCGTCGGCCAGCGCGGGGGGTGCGGTCAGCGTGGTGGCGGAGTCGAGCGGGTAGTCCTCGTCCGGGCGGCGAACGGCACTCGACGGTGCGGGAATGAGGTCCATTCCGACATCCTGCCCACGCCCCGACGATTGGCATAGACCACCGGGGAAACCCTGGTGCTATGCAAAACGGCGTTGTGCGCGGCGCCGCGGACTACTTGTTGTCGCCGTCGCCGCCCTGCGGCTTGCCGATGCCGTCGTAGATCTCCTTGCACATGGGGCAGACCGGGTACTTCTTCGGGTCGCGCCCGGGCACCCACACCTTGCCGCAGAGCGCCACCACGGGAGACCCGGAGAGGGCACTCTCCATGATCTTGTCCTTCTGGACGTAGTGCGCGAAGCGCTCGTGGTCGCCGTCCCCGTGGGACACCTGTGGGACGGGCTCGACCAGGGTGCCGGTGCCGAGGCCGCGCTCGGGCTCAAGAGTGCTCATGGGTGCCAAGTCTATGGGGGCCTCCGGAAACCCGGCCAGTGTCGCGGCGCGGGGCCGGTCGGCTCAGTTCATCGTGGGGTCGTCCGGGTAGGTCGCCAGCAGGGCGAGCGGGCCGCGCTGGCGGCGCAGGACCGCACGCCACAGCCGCTCCGGCTCGGGACTGGAGACGTCCCCCGGCTCGCAGTCCACCAGGTACCAGGCGCCGCTCTCCAGCTCCGCCTCCAGCTGCCCCGGCGACCAGCCGGCGTACCCGGCGAAGATCCGCAGGCTGCCCAGCTCCCCGGCCAGCACCTCGGGCGGCGCCTCCAGGTCCACCAGGCCGATCGCGCCGTGCACCCGGCGCCAGCCGAGCGGCTCGCCGGTGCCCGGCTCCCCCGGTGCCACCGCGAGGCCGAGCGCCGAGTCCAGCGCCACCGGGCCGCCCTGGAACACCACGGCCGGCTGTCCGACGAGTCTGTTCCAGCCGTCCAGCACGCTTCCCACCTCGACCGGCGTCGGCCGGTTGAGGACCACGCCGAGCGCCCCCTCGACGTCGTGGTCGAGGAGCAGCACCACCGCCCGCGCGAAGTTCGGGTCGGTGAGCAGGGGCGTCGCGACGAGCAGACAGCCGGTGTGGGACCGGCCTCCGTGCGAATGGGCCGCCGTCATGCCCACATGATCCCGCAGAACGGCACCGCTCGGACACCGCAACACCCGGAAACCCCCACGCCGGACGAACACCCGTACGGCCGCACCGGGGGGCGGGCGCGGGCCCGGAGAGAGCACCATCACGGGAGAGGCTCACGGGAACCAACGGAGCGCCTACTACCATCTACGTCTGGTGGACGCCCATACGGTGCCGACTCGGTTTCGCCGGGGGCCCGAACGCGCCCGTACGAACGGTCCACCACCGGCTCTCTCCCGGAGCCGCCCTTTCCGACTCCTCTGGCACCCCGGATTGCGAGAACGATGACCGACGACGTCCTGCTGGTCCATGGCGGAAATCCGCTCGAAGGCGAGATCCGCGTCCGCGGTGCGAAGAACCTGGTGCCCAAGGCCATGGTCGCCGCCCTCCTCGGGCAGGGCCCCAGCAGACTGCGCAACGTCCCGGACATCCGCGACGTCAAGGTGGTCCGCGGCCTGCTGCAGCTGCACGGCGTGACCGTGCGCACCGGTGACGAGGACGGCGAGCTGATCCTCGACCCCTCGCACGTCGAGAGCGCCAACGTCGCCGACATCGACGCGCACGCCGGCTCCTCGCGGATCCCGATCCTGTTCTGCGGCCCGCTGCTGCACCGCCTCGGCCACGCCTTCATCCCCGGCCTCGGCGGCTGCGACATCGGCGGCCGCCCCGTCGACTTCCACTTCGAGGTGCTGCGCCAGTTCGGCGCCACCATCGAGAAGCACCCGCAGGGCACCTACCTGGTCGCCGCGCAGCGGCTGCGCGGCACCAAGATCGAGCTGCCCTACCCCTCGGTCGGCGCGACCGAGCAGGTGCTGCTCACCGCCGTCCTCGCCGAGGGCGTCACCGAGCTGCGCAACGCGGCCATCGAGCCGGAGATCGTCGACCTGATCTGCGTGCTGCAGAAGATGGGCGCGATCATCACGCTGGGCACCGACCGGACGATCCTGATCACCGGCGTGGACGAGCTGAACGGCTACAACCACCGCGCGCTGCCGGACCGCCTGGAGGCGGCCTCCTGGGCCTGCGCGGCGCTGGCCACCAAGGGCGACATCTACGTCCGCGGCGCCCGCCAGCTGGAGATGATGACCTTCCTGAACACCTTCCGGAAGGTCGGCGGCGCCTTCGAGGTGGACGACGAGGGCATCCGCTTCTGGCACCCGGGCGGCGAGCTCAAGGCGATCGCCCTGGAGACCGACGTGCACCCGGGCTTCCAGACCGACTGGCAGCAGCCGCTGGTGGTCGCGCTGACCCAGGCCACCGGCCTGTCCATCGTCCACGAGACGGTGTACGAGTCGCGGCTCGGCTTCACCGGCGCGCTGAACCAGATGGGCGCGCACATCCAGCTCTACCGCGAGTGCCTGGGCGGCACGCCGTGCCGCTTCGGCGCCCGCAACTTCCTGCACTCCGCGGTCGTCTCCGGCCCGTCCAAGCTGATCGGCTCCGAGCTGGTCATCCCGGACCTGCGCGGCGGCTTCTCGTACCTGATCGCGGCGCTGGCGGCCGAGGGCACCTCGACCGTGCACGGCATCGACCTGATCAACCGCGGCTACGAGAACTTCATGGACAAGCTGCGCGACCTGGGCGCCCACGTCGAGCTGCCCAGCGAGCAGCTGGTCGACGCCTGACGGTCCGGTCCCAACGGCGAGAGGCCGGGCTCCCCAGCGGGGAGCCCGGCCTCTCGGGCGTTCAAGGGGTGGCTCAGGCAGCGCCCTTGGCGGCTTCCTTCAGCTTCGAGCCGGCGCTCACCTTGGCGCTGTAGCCCGCGGCGATCTGGATCGGCTCGCCGGTCTGCGGGTTGCGGGCGGTGCGGGCAGCGCGGTGGGTGCGCTCGAAGGTCAGGAAACCGGGGATGGTGACCTTCTCGTCGCCCTTGGCGACGACCTCGCCGACGATCTCGGCGAAGGCGGCCAGAACGGCGTCGGCGTCCTTGCGGGTCACCTCGGCGCGCTCGGACAGCGCGGCCACCAGCTCACTGCGGTTCATGTGTACTCCTGTGGTCTGTTCGCTTGCGGTGCGCGGGGGCCCATCGGTGCTCCCACCGGGGGGCACCCGGATGGGCCGCAGGTCCGCACACTGTGCTCATGCAGGCAATGCGTGGTCGCAGGCCGGGTCCGTACCCGATGCCGCGCGCCGGAGCCGTCGAAGGCCCACCCGCCCGCCTGGATACGAATCCTGCCCCGACCGGCCCCGAGAAAGCCAATCGGGCCCCGGGCGAGCCACCCGAACATCGCCCGCTCGCTGGAGGTGTGACGCTCCGTCGGCTCCGGCGGACCGGGCGCGGGCGGCGGTCGGGACGACACGCCGGAAGACCAGGGGGACGTTCCGTACTTGTCGGACACGCCTGCCCCGTGCAGGGCTACGGTACGCCCTAGGACTGACAAGCCCAAACACGCCCCTCGCCCTTGTGTCGCAAGGGTTCGGGGCGGGCTGGGCGGGTATGGCCCTCATTCGTACATTTGAGCGATCTGTGACACGTCGCCCGACCCGGTCGTCAGAGCTTGACGACGGGGAACGCGGCGGTGTCCAGGGTGCCGACGATGCCGGGGGTCGGACGGGCCGGCGCGGGGTCCTCCTGGGCCCCCGCCAGGGCCGCCTCGCGCACCGCGGAGGCGACGGTCTTGGCGACGTCCTTGTGGAACACGCTCGGGATGATGTAGTTCGCGTTCAGCTCGTCGTCCGCCACGGTGGTGGCCAGCGCCCGGGCGGCGGCGATCATCATCTCGGTGTTGACGGTGCGGCTCTGGGCGTCCAGCAGGCCGCGGAAGACGCCCGGGAAGACCAGCACGTTGTTGATCTGGTTCGGGAAGTCGCTGCGGCCGGTGGCGACCACGGCGGCGGTCTGCCGGGCGATGGCCGGGTCGACCTCCGGGTCCGGGTTGGCCAGCGCGAAGACGATCGAGTCCTCCGCCATGGTGGCCAGGTCGTCGCCGTCCAGGACGTTCGGGGCCGAGACGCCGATGAAGACGTCGGCGCCCGCCACGGCCTCCTTGAGGCTGCCGGTGCGGCCCGAGCGGTTGGTGTGCTCGGCGATCCAGCGCAGGTTCTCGTTGAGGTCCCCGCGGCCCAGGTGGACCACACCGTGCACGTCCGCCACGGTGGCGTGCTCGACGCCGGCCGCCATCAGCAGCTTGAGGATCGCGGTGCCGGCGGCGCCGGCGCCCGACATCACCACCCGGATGTCGGCGATCCGCTTGCCGACCACCTTCAGCGCGTTGGTGAGGGCGGCCAGCACCACGATCGCGGTGCCGTGCTGGTCGTCGTGGAAGACCGGGATGTCCAGGGCCTCGCGCAGCCGGGCCTCGATCTCGAAGCAGCGCGGCGCGGAGATGTCCTCCAGGTTGATCCCGGCGAAGCCCGGGGCGATCGCCCTGACGATGGCGACGATCTCGTCGGTGTCCTGGGTGTCCAGGCAGATCGGCCAGGCGTCGATCCCGGCGAAGCGCTTGAACAGGGCCGCCTTGCCCTCCATGACCGGCAGCGCGGCCTCGGGGCCGATGTTGCCCAGGCCCAGCACCGCCGAGCCGTCGGTGACCACGGCGACGCTGTTGCGCTTGATGGTCAGGCGGCGCGCGTCCTCGGGGTTCTCCGCGATCGCCATGCAGACCCGGGCGACGCCGGGGGTGTAGATCATGCTGAGGTCGTCACGGTTGCGGATCGGCAGCTTCGAGGACATCTCGATCTTGCCGCCGAGGTGCATCAGGAAAGTGCGGTCCGAGACCTTGCCGATCGACACGCCGTCGATCGCGCGCAGCTTCTCGACGATCTCCTCGCCGTGCGCGACCGAGGAAGCCGCCACCGTGACGTCGATCCGCAGCGCCTCCAGGCCGGAGGCGGTGACGTCGAGACCGGTCACCGACCCGCCGGAGGACTCCACGGCCGTGGTGATCGCACTGACGGCGTTGCCCCGGGCCGGGACCTCCAGCCGTACCGTGATCGAGTTGGAGACACTGGGCACCGTCGCCATCGACGCTTCCTTCTTCCGTCTGTCCCGCAGGCTCAACATTTTGTTGAAGGCATCGCCCGCGCATGCTAGACCTCGATCGTCGCACCTTCCAAGGGGTAGCCAGAAATAACGTTCATTGAGTGTGCGGACCCGACAATCCCGCCCAATGGCCGCCGGTCCCCGCCGCTCACTCCTTGCCTCTCCCGGCCGATGCGTTACATTGGACGGGACACCGGCTCGATCCAAGCCCCCGGGCCCAACCTTCGTCCCTTCGAGGGACCACTTGCCGCGAGGCGAGCATGGCGGGTCGGTGTCGTAAACGTCTGAAGGCCCCTCACCGTCCGGTGAGGGGCCTTCTTCCGTCGGGTCCCGACGAGTGCCGTCGGGACCCGACGGGCCGTCAGCCGTGCAACAGCGCGGGCACGCCGTCCGCGTCCGGCAGGTCGTCCGGACCGGAGAGCACGGTCAGCCGCTGGGTCGCGCGGGTCAGCGCCACGTACAGCACCCGCAGCCCGGCCTCCGACTCGCCGGCGATGCCGGTCGGGTCGGCCACCACGGTCGCGTCGTACTCCAGGCCCTTGGCCTCCAGGCTGCCCAGCGCCACCACGCGCCCGCCCAGGCCCTCGGCCCAGCCGGCCGCCTCGTCCCGGCGGTCCATCGGCACCACGATCGCCACGGTGCCGTCCACCTCGGTCAGCAGCCGCTCCAGCTCGGCCCGGGCGGCCTCGCCGAAGGCCTCCGGCGAGGGGTCGGTGGTGGCCGCGAAGCGCGGCTCCACGCCGACGCGGCGCACCGCGCTCGGTGACGGGGTGCCCGGCGCGGCCAGCGCCAGCACCTTCGCCGCGACCTCGGCGATCTCGGCCGGGTTGCGGTAGTTCACGGTCAGCGTGAAGCGGCGGCGCGGCTTGCCGGAGAGCACGTCGTCCAGTGCGGCCTGGGCCTCCTGCGGGAACGGCCAGGAGGACTGCGCCGGGTCGCCGACGATCGTCCAGGTGGCCATCCGGGCCCGGCGGCCGATCATCCGCCACTGCATCGGGGTGAGGTCCTGCGCCTCGTCCACGATGATGTGCGCGTACTCCCTGCGCTCGACCGGCTGGCGGTCGCGCTGGCGGGTGGAGCGGTCGGCGAAGGTGGTGACCTCCTCCAGGCCGCTCAGCAGGTCCACCGCGTCCACCTCGCGGACCTTCGGGCGGGCCGGCTCGCCCAGCAGCACCTGGAGCTCGTCGATCAGCGCGACGTCGTGCGCGGACAGCGCGCCCGCGCCCTCCGCGGACAGGTGGCGCCAGGAGGCGGCCAGCAGCCTGGCCTCGTCCGGGGTGACGGCGCGGCGGGCGATCCGGTTGGTGTGCCGGTGCTGCCGCAGCGTGCCGAGCACCCGGCGCGGGCTCAGCGCCGGCCACCAGGCGTCCAGGAAGTCCAGGAACGACGCCTCGTCCGAGACGTACTCGTCGAAGGACTCCTTCTCCTCCTGGCGCTGCTCGCGGGCGTAGTGGTCGGCGGGCTTCGGCAGGTCCCTGGTGGCCTGCTGCCACAGGGCGTCCAGCAGCAGCCGGCGGGCCCGCGGGCGCAGCAGGTTCAGCGGGGTGCCGCCGGAGCCCACCACGTTGCCGCGCACGGCCTTCAGCCGGGAGGCGTCCAGCTTCAGCACCTCGCCGCGGGCGACGACCTTCAGCTCCTGCGGCGCGCCCAGCTCCAGCGCCGCGCGGGCGGCCCGGCGCAGCAGCTGCACCATCCGGCCCGAGCCCTTGACCCGGGCCGCCTCGGGAGTGTCGTAGGTGCCGGCCTCGATGCCGTCCACCAGCGAGCCGACCGCCCGGATGGCGACCTGGCCCTCCTCGCCCAGCGCGGGCAGCACGCCCTCGGTGTAGGACACCAGCAGCGGGGTCGGCGAGACCACCAGGATGCCCCCGGCGTAGCGGCGGCGGTCCTGGTAGAGCAGGTAGGCGGCGCGGTGCAGGGCCACGGCGGTCTTGCCGGTGCCGGGGCCGCCGGTGACCAGGGTGGCGCCCGCGGCGGCGGCGCGGATCACCTCGTCCTGCTCCTTCTGGATGGAGGAGACGATGTCGCGCATCGAGTGGCTGCGGGCGCGGCCCAGCGAGGCCATCAGCGCACCGTCGCCGACCACGGCCAGCTCCTCGCCGTCCAGGGTCGGGGCGAGGTCCGGACGCAGCAGGTCGTCCTCGACGCCGATCACCTTGCGGCCCTTGGAGCGGATCACCCGGCGACGGATCACCCGGCCCGGTTCGACCGGGGTGGCGCGGTAGAAGGGGGCGGCGGCGGGCGCGCGCCAGTCGATGACCAGCGGTCCGTACTCGGCGTCCAGCACGCCCAGTCGGCCGATGTGGAGGGTCTCGGCGACGGCCGGGTCGGCCGGGTCGAGCGGGGTGTCCGACGGGATCCCGTGCTCCTCCGGGGCGTCCGCCCGCTGGAGGTCGATCCGGCCGAACAGGAAGTCCTCGAACTCGCTGTTCAGTCGGTGGAGGTGGGCGCCGGCCCGGTAGACCTGGGCGTCGCGTTCGGCGAGCGCGCCGGGGGTGCCGACCTGGACCCGCTTGGCGGCGTCCTCCAGGATGTACTCGGCCTCGGCGAGCTTCTCCTCCAACCGGTGGTAGACGGTGTCGAGGTGCTGCTGCTCACCGGCGATCTCGCGCGCGCGGACGGTCTCGTGGTCGGTGGCGGGGGTGGTGGGCGTGTTGCTCTGCATGGCCTCGGTGGTTGCGGCGGAATCCCGCTCCGGAAAACGAGCGGACGGATGATCCTACGCCGCGACCCCCGGGCCGCGCTGCTCCGGAACGTACAAAAATCGAAGGGCCGCCCTCCGCGGAGCGGAGGGCGGCCCTTCGAGTCAACATGGGGTGGTGGAGATGCCGGGAATCGAACCCGGGTCCAGTGGAGTTAATTCAGGGCTTCTCCGAGCGCAGTCCGCTGTGCTTTTCTCGGCCCTGGCGGTCACACGGACAAGCCGCCAACAGGCCCAGCTGCTGTTTGATTTCCCATCCACCCTCGCAGCCCGGGCGGACGGTTGAGTTCCCTAGATTATGCCAGGGTCCGGGTCGGGAACTCCCCGGTCTGACACCCAAGCGCTATCGGTGCTTATTAGGCAGCGAGAGCGAACTGCTGGGAATCGCGCTTAGAGTTGGCGATTATTTTTTTGCGACACGTGGTTAACGAGATCATTGCCGCGTTCCTCGGCTCGCTTCCCCTGTTTCAACATCCCCTGTCGAAACCGATCATCCCCATGTTTTGTTGAGAAACAGCTCGGACGGTGACCGTCCTTGTTGCTGGCGCCATACTACGCGAGGCGACCAGCGGGGGTCCAGCCGATTAACTCTGGCGCCGCCGGGCCGCCGCCACGGCGCGGGCCGTCTCGCGGGTGTCCTGCTTCTCGCGCAGGGTCTGCCGCTTGTCGTAGAGCTTCTTGCCGACCGCGAGGGCCAGTTCGAGCTTCACCCGGCCGTCCTTGAAGTACAGCGAGAGCGGGACCAGGGTGTGGCCCGCGTCGCGGACCTTGGTCTCGATCTTCTGGATCTCCATCCTGTGCAGCAGCAGCTTGCGCTTGCGCCGGGCCGCGTGGTTGGTCCACGTCCCCTGGGTGTACTCGGGGATGAAGACGTTGTCGATCCACGCCTCGTGGTTCTGGATGTACGCGTAGCCGTCGACCAGGTTGGCCCGCCCCTCGCGCAGCGACTTGACCTCGGTGCCGGTGAGCACCAGGCCGCACTCGTAGGTGTCGAGGATCGTGTACTCGTGTCGCGCCTTCTTGTTCTGCGCGATCAGCTTCTGTCCGGTTTCCTTTGCCATAACCCGGTCATTCTCGCACTTCGGGGCCGGATGGGGCAGCTGCTTTAGGCACGGGTGCCGAGCCCCGCGAGGACCCGCAGGGCGAGCTCGTCGGCCTCCTCGCCCGAACCGGCCGGGACGTCGGGCGTCAGGCCGGTACCGTCCGGGGAGCGTCCGGCCGGGGTGTAGTAGCGGCCGACGGTCAGCTCCAGCACGGCGCCGTCGGCGAGCCGGCTGGGCTGCTGGACGGTGCCCTTGCCGAAGGTCCGCGAGCCCACCACCACGGCGCGGCTGCGGTCCTGGAGGGCCCCGGCGAGCAGTTCGGCGGCGCTCATCGTGCCGCCGTCCACCAGCAGCACCAGCGGGGTGCGCTGGTCGCCGCCGGGCGGGGCGGTCAACTCCCTGGTCTCGCCGCGCTCCTGGTACGAGCCGACCGTTCCGCCGTCCAGGAAGATCCCGGCGGTGCCGGCCGCCTCGTCGACCAACCCGCCGGAGTTGCCGCGCAGATCGAGCACCACGCCGGTGTGCGGGGCGCGCAGCGCGGCGCGCACCTGGTCGGCCACGCCGCTGGTGAAGGCGCGCACGGTCACCCGCAGCACGCCCTTGCCCAGCTGCTCCGCGGTGACCTGCCGACTGTCCAGGAGCACGCGCCGCAGCCGCAGTTCGCGCTCCTCCGCCCCGCCGCGCCGGACCGCCAGGGTGACCTCGGAGCCGGCCCGGCGCTCCTCGCCCCGGCCGCGCAGCCGCGCGACCACCTCGGTGACCGGCAGGTGGTCGGCCTGGTCCTGACCGATCCGCACGAGCCGGTCGCCGGGGGCGATCCCGGCCGCGGCGGCCGGGCCGCCGGGGGCGACCTGGGAGACCTCGGTGACGCCGTCCTGGCCGCGGCCGACCGAGAGGCCGACGCCCGGGTAGCGGCCGTCCAGCCCCTGGCTGAACTCCGCGTACTCCTGGGCGCTGTAGTACGCGCCCCAGCGGTCGCCGCCGGCCGCCAGCAGGTGCTCGGCCTGCTGCTCCGACAGGGTGGCACCGGCCGGGTCCGCCGGGAGCCCGCCGGCGGCCCGGGCGGTGTCGGCGGAGGACCGGTGCGGCGGGTCGCCCGGGTCGCCCCAGGCGCCGGTGGCCGCGCCGGCCAGCAGCACGGCGCCGAACACCAGGCTGAGCACGGTCACCTGGCGGGCCCTGCGCGGAGTTTGCAGCATGGCACCGGAGTGTAGACACCGCCGCGCGCGGGACGAACCGCAACGGTGGACCGCGGAACGCCGACGGCCCCGTACGGCGCAGTGCCGTACGGGGCCGTCGGGCCTGCGGGAATCAGACCTTGAGGTACTTGCGCAGGGTGAAGAAGGCCGCGACGCCGGCCATGCCCATACCCACCACGATCAGCAGCGGTATCACCGCGAGCACCGAGCCGAGCCCGATGAAGTGGATGAACTGCACCCGGTCGGCCAGCCAGTTCTGGACGAAGAAGTGCCCGCCGATCAGCAGTCCGGAGGCCATCGCCGCGCCCAGCAGCGCCGAGAAGGCCGCCTCGGCGATGAAGGGCATCTGGACGTAGAAGTTCGAGGCACCGACCAGGCGCATGATCCCGGTTTCGCGCCGCCGGCTGTACGCCGACACCCGGACGGTGTTGACGATCAGCAGCAGGGCGACGAACAGCATCAGCACCATGATCACGAAGGCCGCCGTCTGGAGGCCGTTGAGCAGGCCGAACAGGTTCTCCAGGATCTTCCGCTGGTCCTCGACCGACTTGACGCCGGGCTTGCCGGCGAAGGCGCTCTGGATCACGTCGTACTTGGTCGGGTCGTTGAGCTTGACCCGCCAGGACTGCGGCATGGCGTCCGGACCCAGGACGGAGATGAGCGGGTTGTCCGGGTTCATCTCCTTCCAGTGCTTGTACGCCTCGGGCGAGCTCTCGTAGGTGGACGACTGGACCACCGAGGTCATCTTGTCCAGCTGGTCCTTGATGTCCTGGACCTGCTGGTCGGTGGCCGCGCCCTTGTCGCACTGGGGCGAGTTGCGGGCGTCCGCCTTCGTGCAGAAGTAGATGCTCACCTCGACCTTGTCGTACCAGTACCCCTTCATGGAGTTCACCTGGTCGCGGACCAGGAGCGAGGAACCGGCGAGGGCGAGGGAGAGCGCGACGCTGACCACGACCGCGATGGTCATGGTCAGGTTGCGTCGGAGACCCACACCGATCTCCGACAGGACGAACTGGGCACGCATGCGGGATACAACTCCAGGGTCGGTACTGCTCTGGTCTGGCGGGTCGGGCCGGCGGCCCCACGGGTCAGCGCTGGTCGGTCAGTGCTGGTATCCGTAGACGCCGCGGGCCTGGTCGCGGACGAGCAGCCCCTTGTCGAGTTCGATGACGCGCTTGCGCATCTGGTCGACGATGGCCTGGTCGTGGGTGGCCATCAGCACCGTGGTGCCGGTGCGGTTGATGCGGTCGAGCAGCTTCATGATGCCGACCGAGTTCTGCGGGTCGAGGTTGCCGGTGGGCTCATCGGCGATGAGCAGCATCGGACGGTTCACGAAGGCGCGGGCGATGGCCACGCGCTGCTGCTCACCACCGGACAGCTCGCCCGGCATGCGGTCCTCCTTGCCGCCGAGGCCGACCAGCTCCAGCACCTCGGGCACCACCTTGTTGATGGCGCTCTTGGGCTTGCCGATCACCTCCAGGGCGAAGGCGACGTTCTGCGCGACCGTCTTGTTCGGCAGCAGGCGGAAGTCCTGGAAGACGGTGCCCAGCTGGCGGCGCATGTGCGGCACCTTCCAGTTGGACAGCTTGCCGAGGTCCTTGCCCAGTACGTGCACCGCGCCCGTGCTGGGACGCTCCTCGCGCAGGCACAGGCGCAGGAAGGTGGACTTTCCCGAGCCGGACGAGCCGACCAGGAAGACGAACTCACCCTTCTCGATCTCCAGCGAGACGTTGTCCAGGGCGGGACGGTTCTGCTTGGGATAGGTCTTGGAGACGTTGTCGAATCTGATCACGGCTGCATCACGGAGGCCATCCTAGGCGGCGCCAGTCCTCGGTCGATCCGCCCCGGAGGCCCGGTCCATGGGCGGGCGAAAGGAGCGCGGTGGGCTGCTCCCGGTCTGGGACCATACGCGAATCGGCGACCGGCCCGCAGGGGCCGCCCGTGACAACGGCCGGACTCTGCGGGAGAATGTCCGCTTATGCCCCGAATATTGCGAGGCATCTCACAGCCCGGAAGCCGGAACTGCCGGAACCTGGCAGAGTGGAGGTGGGCGACCGTGTCACGGCCGCTCCCCCGTACAGGGCAGTGCATGGAACCAAAGCCCCGTCCGGTGCGTTGGCTGTAGCAGCGAGGAGGAGATCGCATGACCTGCGACCATCTGGTGTGCGCCAACTGCAACGGCCGCGTCAGCGACGGGCGTTGCCCGGTGTGCCGGGCCAACCGGGCCCGGCTTCAGGAGCAGCAGAGCCCGTTCGCCGCGCTCTCCCCCGCGATGCTGCTGGCCCTGCTGGCCGGACTGCTCGCGGTGGCGCTGATCGCCCGGCAGGCACTGGCCTGACGACCCACGACGCGTACGACGAAGGGCCCCGACCGCTGCGGTCGGGGCCCTTCGTCGATGTCGGCCGTTACTCGGCGCTGGTCTCGCGCTGCTTGCGCCAGCGGATCCCGGCCTCGATGAAGCCGTCGATGTCGCCGTCCAGCACGGCCTGCGGGTTGCCGGCCTCGTACGCGGTGCGGACGTCCTTCACCATCTGGTACGGGTGCAGCACGTAGGAGCGCATCTGGTTGCCCCAGGAGCTGCCGCTGTCCTTGAGCGCGTCCATCGCCGCCTTCTCCTCCTGGCGGCGCCGCTCCAGCAGCTTGGCCTGGAGGACGTTCATCGCGGACGCCTTGTTCTGGATCTGCGAGCGCTCGTTCTGGCAGGAGACCACGATGCCGGTCGGGATGTGCGTGATGCGCACCGCCGAGTCGGTGGTGTTGACGCCCTGGCCACCGGGGCCGGAGGCACGGTAGACGTCCACCCGCAGCTCGCCCTCGTCGATGTCGACGTGGTCGGACTGCTCGACGACCGGGAGGACCTCGACGCCGGCGAAGGAGGTCTGCCGGCGGCCCTGGTTGTCGAACGGCGAGATCCGCACCAGGCGGTGGGTGCCCTGCTCGACCGAGAGGGTGCCGTAGGCGTACGGCGCCTTCACGGTGAAGGTCGCGGACTTGATGCCGGCCTCTTCGGCGTACGAGGTGTCGTACACCTCGGTGGGGTACCCGTGCCGCTCGGCCCAGCGCAGGTACATGCGCATGAGCTGCTCGGCGAAGTCGGCGGCGTCCACGCCACCGGCCTCGGCACGGATGTTGATCAGCGCCTCGCGGGCGTCGTACTCGCCGGACAGGAGGGTGCGGACCTCCAGCTCCTCGACGGCCTTCTGGAGGGAGACGAGCTCGGTCTCGGCCTCGGCGCGGGTGTCCGCGTCGTCCTCGGCCTCGGCGAGCTCGAACAGCACGCCCAGATCGTCGATGCGGCTGCGCAGGCCCTCGACCCGGCGCAGTTCGCCCTGGAGGAAGGAGAGCCGGCTGGTCACCTTCTGCGCGTTCGCGACGTCGTCCCACAGGGTGGGGGCGGCTGCCTCCTCCTCCAGGACCGCGATGTCGGCCCGGATCTTGTCCAGGTCGAGGACGGCCTCGATCGACCCCATGGTCGTATCGAGGTTCTTGAGCTCTTCGGAAGGATCGACGGCTGCCACGCCCCCAGGGTAATGGTTCCGGGAGTGGTCATGACGACACCCCCGGCTCCCCGGGGGTCACGGCCGCCGTCACGGCCGCGCCGGCGGCTCCGGCTGCGGGGCCCGCGGGCCGGTGCCCGACACCGCCGGACGGGCCGGGTGGCCGCCGTCCGGGACGGTGGCCGCGAACGCCGTCCAGGCCGCGGCGGCGCCCGCCAGCAGCAGGACGGTGGCGATCAGGACGGCCAGCATCCGGCGGCGGCGCAGCAGGGCCTGGCGGTCCCGGCGGTGGCCCGGGGCGGCGCGCTGGGCGCGGGACTCCAGCGCGTAGGCGGCCAGCTCGTCGGCGGACGGGCGGCGCAGGCTGGTGTGGGTGTCCCGGGTGGAGTCCGGGGCGGCGCCCGGCACCAGCGGGACGGCCGGACCGCGGCGGCGCTTGTGGATGCCGGGGCCGGCGTCGATCTCGGCGTAGACGGCCTCGCCGGGGGTCAGCTGCTCCTCGACCGGGGCCCGGCCCTGGCCGGGCACGGCGAGCACCGGCAGGCCGGCCAGCGAGGGCAGCTGCTCGCGCAGCCGGGAGGCCAGCTCGGCGGCGCGCAGCCGGGAGGCGGGGGCCTTGGCCAGGCACTCGGAGATGATCCGCCACAGCCCGTCCGGCAGGCCGGGGATCGGCGGCACCTGCTCGGTGACGTGCCGGCGCAGCACCGCGCCGGTGTGGCCGCCGCCGAAGGGGGTGAAGCCGGCCAGCAGCTCGTACAGCACGGTGGCGAGGGCGTAGATGTCGACGGCGGCGCGCGGCTCCAGGCCCTCGATGATCTCGGGGGCGAGGTAGTCGGGGGTGCCGATGATCCGGGTGGCCCGGGTCCGGCGGGGGGCGTCGACCAGGCGGGCCACGCCGAAGTCGGTGAGCTTGGCGCGCGGGGCGCCGCCCGGGCCGGGGGCGGCGGCGAGGTCGAGCAGGACGTTCTCGGGCTTGACGTCGCGGTGGACGATGCCGGCCGCGTGCGCGGCGGCCAGGCCGTCGGCGACGTCGGCGATGATCGAGGCGGCGGTCTGCGGCGGCAGCGCGCCGTCCCGCTCCAGCCGGGAGCGCAGGTCGGTGCCCTGGACCAGCTCCATCACCAGGGCGAGGTCGCTGCCGTCCACCACCATGTCGCGCACGCCGACCACCCGGGGGTGGTCGAGGCTGGTCAGCGCGGTGCGCTCCTGGACGAAGCGGCCGACCAGCACCTGGTCGGCGGCGAGGTCCTCGCGCAGCAGCTTGACCGCCACCGGGCCGTCGGGCCCCTCACCGAGCCAGACCGTGCCGGCCGAACCCCGGCCGATCACCTGGTGGACGGTGTACCGGCTGCCGATCTTGCGTGCCAATGCTGCTCCGTGGGCGGCGCGGGAGCGCTCCGGGGGTCCGGCGCGCTCGGTGGGGCGGGACAACAGCGACCAACCTACGCGCCCGGAGGCCCTGCGCGGGCCGCCCGAGGGGCCCGGAGCGGGAGTCCCGGCCGAGAAATCTCGCGAATTGTCGACATAGCGTCAAAATTGCCGCCCGGGGCGGGCCGGGGCCCGGATCGGCTCCGGCCCCGGCCCGCGGCGGCGCTAGCTGCCGACGAGGCCGTTCACCCAGTCGCGCGCCGAGTCGAACCAGCCCACGACGTTGTCCCAGTACTGCGGCAGCGGCGTGAAGTTCCACAGCGCCAGCCCCGCCACGGCGAGCACCAGCAGCACCATCAGACAGCCCTTGAGGCAGCCGAGCCCCGGAATGTACATCCGGTTGCGGCTGCGCGGACGCGGCTCACGGGCCGGCGCGGGCTCGCGGCGGGCCGGTGCCGGCGGCTCCTCGCGGCGCTGCGGCGGGGCCTCCCGGTACTGCGGCGCGGGCGGCTCGGCCCGGCGCGCCACCGGGGCGGGCGCGGGCGGCGGCGGGTAGCCGCCCTGCGACTGCCCGTACCCGGACGGGGCCTGCCGGTAGCCACCGGGCGGCTGCGGACGGCCGCCCTGGCCGCCCTGGCCGCCCTGGCCTCCTTGGCCCCGCTGGCCCCCCTGACCGCCCTGGCCGCCCCGGCCCGCCTGGTAGGGCGGCGGGGCCACCGGCGGACGCTGGGCGTAGCCGGGCGGGGGCGGGGACTGGCGGTAGCCGCCGGGCTGCTGCGGCCCGGCGGGGCCGCCCGGGGCGCCCTGGCCCGGCCGGTGCCCCTGGCCGGCGTGGCCCCCCTGGCCGGCCTGGTAGGGCGGCGGGGCGACCTGCGGCTCCGAGTGGCCCTCGTAGTCCTCCGGACCGAAGTAGCCGACCTGGGTCTGCTGGTTGCGGTCCCGCGCCGCGCGCAGCTGGGTCTGCCACGGGTGCGGCGCCTCCTCCTGCGGCGGCGCGACGGGCGGGGGCGGCGGCACCGCGACGGGCGGCATCACCCGGGTGCGGTCCGCGGCGCCCTGCGGGGGCGCCGGCGACGGCTGGGTGCCCATCACCCGGGTCGCCGCGGCCGGGTCGAACGACCCGGCCGGGGTCGGCGGCAGCACCTGGGTGCGGTCCTCGGTGCCCGGGGCCACGGCGCCCGGCATCGTCGCCATCGGCGACATCGGCGCCATCGTGGTGGGGACCGCGGTCGGCTGCGGGTCCGGCAGCAGCAGGGCACCGACCGCCAGCGCCTCGTCCACCGCCGGCGGGGAGGCGTGCACCCCGACGCCGGCCGCGACCACCCGCAGCGCGTGGGCCAGCGAGGTGGCGCCGGGCCGCTGGGCCGGGTCCTTGCGCAGGCAGCGCTCGATCACCGTCCAGAGCGGCTCGGGCATCGTGCTGGGCCGCTGCGGCTCGTGGGCCAGGTGGGCCTGGAGCACGGCGAGCGCGCTGTCCCCCTGGAACGGCTGCCGGCCGGTGACCAGCTCGTACAGCATGATCCCGGCGCCGTACACGTCCACCGCGGAGGTCTGCGGGCGGCCCTCGGCGGACTCCGGCGCGACGTAGGCGGGCGTGCCGACGAACTCGTGGGTGCGGGTGACGCCCGGGGAGTCGGCGAGCCGGGCGATGCCGAAGTCGGTCAGCAGCGGGTGCATCCGCTCGGCGCCGTCCACCACGGTGGAGGCGAGCAGCACGTTGGCCGGCTTGAGGTCGCGGTGGACGATCCCGTCCGCGTGGCTGGCCGCCAGCGCGTCCGCGACCTGGGCCATCAGCAGGGCGCCGGCGATCGGGCTGAACGGGCCGTTGGCACGCAGGTAGCGGGCCAGGTCGGGGCCCTCCACCAGGTCCATCACCAGGGCCAGCAGCTCGCCCTCGACGACCAGGTCCCGGACCCGGACGATGTTGGGGTGGGTCAGCCGCAGCAGCAGCGAGCGCTCGCGCAGGAAGCGCATCACCACGTCGGGGTCGGCGGCCAGCTCCTCGCGCAGCACCTTGATCGCCACCCGCTGCCCGGGCGCACAGCCCGGCACCTGCGCGTCCTCGCGCACCACGCCGCGCCAGACGGTCCCGGTCGCACCCCGTCCGAGGGTCTCCTCCAGCAGATATTTGCTGCCGACTGGCCGCACCTGTCGCACTCCTCGCCGTGCCGCCCGCGCGGGGCGCTCCTCCGCCGGTGCGGTGAGCCTGCCGGGCCCGTGTCTGCGGCCACTCTAACGGTGCCGGTTCGGGTTTTCGGGGTGGCCGGTAGGCCATCCGTACGGTCTGGGGAAGGGTTGGGGGACATCCCCTAGGGAAGGTCCCGGGCACCCCGCGAGGAGGCGGTCGGCCCTGACTCCCCGTCGCCCCGTCACGGTGCCGATCGCAAGATCGTCAAATCCGGTACCGTGCGCGGACCGTCCTCGACGGATGGCAGGATGGACACTCGCCACTCGTGTGGCCCAACGGTGCCCACGGCACCGGGCAGCGGTACCAGGTTCACATCAGCAGAAGGGACCCGCGGGCGAGATGCAGATCCGGCTGACCGTCCTCCGACCGCGCAGCGGCCCGGCCGCCGCCGGCTCCGCCATCCCCTACGTGGACGTGCTGGTCACCGCGCCCGTCGGCACCGCACTCGGCGCCATCGCGGGTGCGCTCGCCGGCGCCGTGGGCGTGCGCGGGCCACGGGCCGCCACCCACGTGCACCTGTACGCCGGGGCGCACCGGGTCGACGAGCACACCCTGCTCGGCCACCCCCCGCTGCTCGACGGCGCCGTCCTCAGCCTGAACGAGCCCGACCCGACCGCCGACGACCCCGACGACGCCCCTGCCGCCGCCGAACTGCGCGTGGTCGGCGGCCCCGACGCCGGCGGCGTGCACCGGCTGCACGGCCGGGAGATCCGGGTCGGCCGCTCCGCCGAGGCCGACGTCCCGCTCGACGACCCGGACGTCTCCCGGCTCCACCTCTCCCTGCACCTCGCCGAGGACGGCCGGGTCTCCGCGCGCGACCTCGGCTCCACCAACGGCACCACGCTGGACGGCCGCCTCGTCCCGCCCGGACCGCCGGAGGCCGCCGTCCCGCTGGAGCCCGGCGCCGTGCTGCGGATCGGCGAATCCACCCTCCAGGTGACCGCCCCCGACCCGGCCGAGGCCGCCGGCACCACCCGCGCCGCCCTGCCGGACGGCAACGGCCACCTCCAGCTCGCCGCCCCCGGCCCGGCCCGGCCCGCGCCGCCCGTGGTCGAGCCGCCCACCGCCCCCGAACCGGCCCCCGGCCGCGGCCGCGGCCTGTTCTCCCTGCTGCCCGGCCGCACCGCCGAACCGCCCGGCCAGGAGAGCGCCGAACGCCACCACGCCGCGGTGCGGCTGCGCCAGACCGCCGCCCAGCGCGAACGCTGGCCCGACCTCGCCACCCTGCTGCTCAACGCCGTCGGCCCCGGCCCCCGCCTCTGGGAACGCGGCCCCGGCCACCCCGACGCGCTCACCCTGCGCCTGGGCACCGCCGACCGCCCCGGCGGCCCCGGCACCACACCCGGCACCACGCTGCCCGCCGTCCCGGTCACCCTCGACCTCCAGACCGCCGGCAGCCTCGGCCTCAGCGGCCCGCGCGAGCGCCTGGACGCGCTCACCCGCGCCGTCGTCGCCCAGCTCGCCGCGCTGCACCCGCCGACCGGGCTGAGCCTGGTCGTGGTCGACGCCGACCAGACCCGCACCGCCGAGGAGCGCGCCGACACCTGGGCCTGGGCCCTGTGGCTGCCCCACCTGCGCCCGGTCGACGGCCAGGACTGCCGACTGCTGATCGGCCTCGACGACGAACAGGCCACCGCCCGGCTGACCGAGCTCACCGCCCGGCTCAGCGGCCCCAGCGGCCTCGGCGGCCACCCCGCGACCGTGGTCGTGGTGGCCGGCCGGCCGGCCACCGAAGCCGCCCGCCAGGCACTCGACCTGCTGCTGCGCCAGGGCCCGGCGGTCGGCATCTTCCCGATCTGCCTCGCCGAGCAGCCCGAACTGCTCCCCCGGGGCCTCGGCGCCACCGCCCTGATCACCGGCGAGGTCGGCACCCAGCTCTCGCTGAACCGCCCGGTCGCCCGCGGCCGGGAAGCCCTCCACGAGGTCTCGCTGGACGCCGTCTCGGACGCCTGGGCCGAACGGCTGGCCCGCGTCCTCGCCCCGCTGCGCGAGGCCGTCCCGGCCGCCCGCGGCCCGCTGCCCGACGTCCTGCGGCTGCTCGACCTGCTCCAGCTCGACACCGTCACCCCGGCCAAGCTGTCCGCCCGCTGGGAGGCGCACGCCGGCGGCATCGGCGCCGCCACCGCCCTGCTCGGCACCACCCGCGACGAGCTCTGCACCCTCGACCTGGCCGACCCCGAACTCACCCTCCCCTCCCCCGACCCGGGCGGCCCGCACCTGCTGATCGGCGGCGCCCGCGGCTCCGGCAAGACCGAACTGCTGCGCACCCTGGTCGCCTCGCTCGCCGTCTCCGAACGGCCCGAGCGGCTGACCGTCACGATCATCGAGGGCCGGGCCACCCCGGACGGCCAGGACGGCCTCGACGGCTGCACCGACCTGCCGCACGTCACCGGCCGGGTGAACGCCGCCGCCGACCCGCGCGCCGCACTGCTCGCCGCCGAGGCACTGGAGGACGAACTCGCCCTGCGGGAGCGGCTGTTCGACGGGCTGGACTTCGCCTCCTGGCACGCCGCACGGATCCTCGACGAACAGGGCCCGGACGGGCGGGAGGCGCACGCGGAGCACCCCAGGGTCCCGGTACCCGCCGCCGTCGGCGGCGGCGCGGCCACCACACCCCGGATCATCCCGCCGCGCAGCGCGGAGGGCCCCCGCCCGACCGGACCCGCCGCCGCGCCCGCCCGGCTGGTCGTCGTCGTCGACGACTACGACGCGCTGCTCTCCCCCACCTCCGCCGCCGGCCGCCCGCTCACCCGCGCGCTGGCCGCCGTCGCCCGCCGCGGCGGACCGCTCGGCGTGCACCTCGCCGTCGCCACCGGCCGCCCGGAGGAGAGCGCCGGCACCGAGGTGGACGAGGCCGCGCTGCTCCGGATCGCCCTGCGCACCGACGACCCGGCCGACTCCGACCTGCTGATCCACCTCGGCGACGCGGCGGCCCTGCCCGAAGACACCCCCGGCCGCGGCTACCTCCGCCTCCCGGACGGCGGCGTCACCGCCTTCCAGACCGCCCGGATCAGCGGCCGCATCCCGCGCACCGCCACCCTGCGGCCCACCGTCGTCGCCATAGACCCGCTCCAGCTCGGCGCCCCGCCGGCCCGCCGCCCGGTCCGCGAACTCGGCAACGGCCCCACCGACCTCGCCCTCCTCGCCAGCGCCCTCCAACGCGCCGCCGCCCTGGACGCGCTGCTCGGCATGCTC